>JBEBRS010000068.1:0-13530 GCA_040394705.1 Leadbetterella byssophila | reverse complement strand
TTTTTACGGTGGAAGTTCGGAATGAGTTCTTCGTCTAATGCAATGGGAACAGGCGTAGCTTCACACAAGGCCGCCAATGCCTCTTCTTGCCCTGCGGCCAGGGGCTGTTCAATAGAATGCAGCTCAAATTCAGATAAAAAACGAAGCTTTTCAGGCGCCTCAGATGCAGAAAAAGCCCCATTGGCATCTACCCTGAGCGTCAGGTTTTCTTCCCGGAATTCAGTACGAATATAGTGGAGAAGTGCCAGTTCTTCTTTAAAATCAAGGGCGCCGATTTTGAGTTTGATGGTGTTGAACCCTGCTCCGATCTTCTCTATAATCTGCTGTTTCATAAATTCCTTTTTTCCCATCCAGATCAGGCCATTGATGCGAATAGGGGTGTGATTCGTAAAGAATTCGTTGTTGAAAATTTTCCGGATTCCTCCGTTTTCAAGGTCGCTGAAAGCAGTTTCCAAAGCAAACTGTACACTGGGAAAGGCGCTGAGGTCTTCTTCTTCCCACGTACCCTGATTGATCGCATTCACTATCGCCCTGAGCTTCTCCTCGGCCACGTTTCCAAAATCAGGACTCAGGCCCGCAAGCGGACCCGCTTCGCCCAGTCCGAAAACGTCGGGCCTGTCCGCATTCCATACCTTCAGGTAGCAGGAGTCTTTTTTTCGTAAAACTCCCCGTGAAGTTCCTGCGTCAAAACTAAAATTTAATGTATGTTTGTAGAAATGTGCTCTTAACATGATTACGTATCCTCTGCATCTGGTATACAAAGGTATTACTTCCCTGAGAAATTACCTTTTTGATAAGGGAATTTTGAAAGAATATACCCCGCAAGTTTTTAGTATCGGCGTGGGCAATCTCACCGTGGGCGGTACCGGAAAAACCCCTATGGTGAATTACCTCTGCCAAATCTTGTCTGACCACCGCCTGGGGGTGATCAGCAGAGGATATGGGCGCAAAACCAAAGGTTTCCTGGAGCTTACTCCGGAAAGTACGGCCGAAACGGTGGGAGATGAGCCCTGTATGATGGCACAAAAGAATCAGGGGGTGGCCTTTTTCGTCTCTGAAGACAGGGTAAAAGGGTATGCCCTCGCGCATGAAGCACATCCTGAAATCAATGCCTTCATTTTTGACGATGTATTCCAGCACCGGTACCTTCAACCTCACCTCCGTATTTTACTGTCCGATTATCGTCGGCCCTTTTACCGCGATCACGTACTTCCCTACGGAAGACTGAGGGAAGCCCGCAGCGGTGCCGAAAGGGCCGATATAGTGGTAGTGACCAAATGCCCGGAAAACCTGGAAGCCGGAGAAAAGGAAGAGATCGCCCGGGCCATCCGTACCTATTCCCAACCGGAGGTACCTGTCTTTTTTGCCCGGTATTCCCCGTCTTTCCCTGTGAACGAAGCGGGGGAGTCGCCCCGGCGGGGAGAAGAAGTCGTTTTGCTCTCCGCCCTGGCCCAAAATCAAGCTTTTTACGGGCAACAGGCTCTGAATTTTAGCGTACAAAAGCATTTCGCCTTTCGCGATCATTACGCGCCTTCGCCCGCCCAAATAAGGGAAATTCTGGCATGGGGAAAACCGGTCATCACCACCGGGAAAGACATGGTCAAGATCAGGGAATACCTCACTCCGGAAGAATGCACACGCTTTTACGTACCTGACATCATCGTAGAAACCGATATTTCCTTTCCAAATTACATCAGAAGCCGAATGGGTTTCGTTTAAATAGTGTATTTTTGTACAGAATTAATAAGGGATGTCGAAGTACCGGATACTTTTCTTGTGCATTTTAGTGAGTGTAAAAGCCTGGTCTCAGGTATTGGATGATTCTACACGACAGATATACAGCAATAAAACGGTAGAGTATATCTATGAAAATGATATTTTACGGAATATTCACCGTGTTTACCATCCCGATTCTTCCCTGAAAGACTACCACCTTTCCAGCCCTTTGCGTAAGTCGGGTTGGCTTTATCAGGACCTGGGCAATGTAGGTACTGCATCTCGTGCGCTGTTTTTTGAAAAAAATACGGAGGCCGGACAACAGATGGGAATGGAGGTGAACAGACTTTATGCACCCCGTCTTTCCGATTTTAAATACTACAATACCCGTTCTCCTTATACCTACCTGGGGTATCAGCAGGGTGGGGGGCATAGCCAGTTCCAGGTTACGCACAGTCAAAATATTAATCCCCGCCTGAACTTCACCCTTAATATTTTTAAATTCAACTCAGAGAAACAATACGGTTTTCTCCGAAGTGAAGAAGTATTGGTAAATCACTGGAAATACGATATTTCGGGAAATTATATTTCCAAAAACGGGAAATACCGCCTGATGGCTACTTTCTACCATTTTAACCACAAGCACTTTGAACAGGGAGGAATTAGCGGGGGAGATACCCTTCGTTTGGCGGTACTGGAAAGCAAATATTCGCGTAATTATGACGCGGCCCTGAATGGGAATATTTACAACCGGGAAAGATGGAATAATTTCCACCTGTACCAGCAGTTTCTGATGAAAAACGCACTGCAGACTTTTCATACCTTCGATTACGAAAGAAAATTCTATTCTTTTCAAGATCCGGCTTTTGCCGACAGTACCAGCGCGCTTCTTTACCGGGTAAACGCACCGGAAACCGTAGATACCCTCCAATATCACTATCGTTTTCATACCATTTCCAATAAGTTCGGATTTAAGGGTTTGTACAAAGGTTTTAACTACCAGGTATATGCCAAAAGCCGTTTTTACAAGTTGAGTAATACTGTTCATCCTTCTTTTTCCGTGAAATGGCGGCCGGAAGTATTTGTAGGCGGTCTCCTGGGGTATGTTTTCCCGGATTCCACCAACACGCTTGACGTAAAAGCGGAGATAGAGAGCTACAAAAACTACCTGCTTGACGCCACCCTGTTCTACCGGGGCTTTGAAGTCGGTTTTTACAACTCCGCTACCCCTCCTGGGCTCTTTTACCAGCGTTTTACGAACGGAATAGTCCAGTATAACAATAATCTCGATCCGGTGAATACCAAGCAGCTGAGTGTTCGTTTTCCTGTATCACTGAAATCGTTCACTCTGGTGCCCGAGGCGCGGTGGACGAGCATTAAGAACTACACCTTTCTGAAAGATGTAGACGAAGTGAGCCAATCCGAACGCGATCTCAACCTCCTGACCGTGGCCCTGCATGCCGGATTTCGGGCTAGGAACTTTGAAGCCCGCTACAAAGTTTTTTGGAATACCACTAGCGATGCCTCCGTATACCCGGTACCCGCACTCGTGCATACGGCCAATCTTGAATTTAATTTCCTTTACGCGCATGTCCTGAGAATCTATACCGGTGCAGACATATTCCTTCAATCCGCTTACCGCGGATCCTATTATTCTCCTTTGGTGAACCATTTTATAGCGGTACAGGGGCAGAAAGTGGGTGGGGTGCCTCTCGTAGATTTGTATGTCAAGTTCCCGATCAGCAAGGGCCGAATAGCCCTGAACTGGCAATTTATGAACAAGGGATGGGGGTGGAACGGTGTATTTACCACTCCGGGATATGTGGGGCAGCCCGGCGCTTTGATCCTGAAAATAGACTGGCCGCTGTTTGACTGACGCGTATTAGAATACCTTCTTCAGGTGCGATTCAAAATAGAGAACCGGCTGGTCAATAGCCGACTGTATTTCCCCAATCATATTCTCCAGTACCTGCCGGTTAAACGCATCCAGTTTGGTGGCGTCGCTAAAACCCAGTTGAATGGCAAAATTGAAAGACTCAGGATCCACCTGTTCCAATAGTTTGTAGGCTTTTATCTCTTCCACCCAGGAATTAATGGCATCCGTAGCCTTAAAAGCCTGCGTCAGAAAATCCGTCTCGTATTTAACGGGTACTACAAAAGTAAGGTTCTTGATAATCACACCGTGCGGCTTTCGTGTACGAACCAGGAAGCTTTTCCAATCAGGAAATAGGCGCCGAAAAGAATACCGCTAAACAGGAGGTCACCTACGAGCATATTTTTAAAGAAAGGCAGACCAGCCTGGTATGAGGCGATTATACCCACCAGGTTATGGGGGTACTGGCCAAGCGCACCGTCAGCCACGGGGGCTTCGGGGTAAAAGAAAGCAAAATTGGTAATCAGGTAAAAGAGTATAGAAGCGCTAAGGCTGGCCACTATCACTTTCAGGATATTGATTTTTTTCAACATAAAATACCCCGTCGCAAAAATCAGGGCGAAGGTGGCATACACCATAAAAGTGGAGCTATGAAAACCATAGCCGTTTTTCAGCTCAATAAGCAGATCACTGAAAACCAGCGCAATCACCGGCACTCCTATTTTCCAGCGCCAGTCTTTAAACACGGCGGCCGAAAAAAGCATCACGGCCACCATAGGAGTGGCATTGAAAGGGTGTTCTACTACTCTCAGCGCGGCAGCCAGAAAAATTAAAGTGGCTGCCAAAAGACTTTTACGGGTGTCAAGTTTCATTACCTTCACATTTTTTTACAAAAATAAGGAAGTTTTCTTAATCTTTCAGTACCCAGGTATCTTTACTTCCGCCTCCCTGGGAAGAATTCACCACCAGCGACCCTTTTTTCAGGGCTACACGGGTGAGGCCGCCCGGCGTAACGTATATGTCTTCTCCAAAAAGAATATAGGGCCGGAGGTCTACGTGCCGGGGTTCTATTTCATCGCCCACCAGGCAAGGTGAGGTAGAGAGGGAGATGGTCGGCTGAGCGATATAATTCCGCGGGTTGTTTTGGATTCTTTCCCGGAAAACCGCATGTTCTTCCCGGGTAGATTTCGGCCCGATCAGCATGCCGTATCCACCGGCTTCATTGGCCTCTTTGACCACCAGGTGTTCAATGTTTTCCAACACATATTTTCTGCTGACCGGATCTTCACAGAGGTAGGTATCCACATTGCGAATAATGGGATCCTCGCCCAGGTAATATTTAATGATTTCCGGAACATAGGCGTACACCACTTTGTCGTCTGCCACCCCCGTACCCAGGGCATTGGCCAGGCCGAGGTTTCCTTTCTTGTAGGCGTTGAAAAGGTGAGGAATGCCGATCAGGGAATGCGGGTTAAAGGCTTTGGGGTCTATAAAAAGGTCGTCCAGCCTTCGGTAAAGTACATCCACAGTCTTAAAACCGTGGGTAGTTCTGAGCTTAAGCAGGTCATTTTCTACCACCAGGTCGCGGTAATCTACCAGTTCCACCCCCATTTGCATGGCAAGG
Organism: Leadbetterella byssophila; assembly: GCA_040394705.1. Taxonomy (GTDB): domain Bacteria; phylum Bacteroidota; class Bacteroidia; order Cytophagales; family Spirosomataceae; genus Leadbetterella; species Leadbetterella byssophila_B. The sequence goes on along the minus strand of JBEBRS010000068.1, from coordinate 8,317 downwards.
TACGAATGCTCATAGTAGGCCGAATTATAGATTCCCGGTGTAAGAACTGCAATGGTGGGCTCCGCTTTTCCCGAAATATACCGTAATACTTCAAAAAGTTTGTCGGTGTATTCACTGATGGAGCGTATCCGGGCTTTGGAAATCAAACGGGCAAGACCCTGTTTGGAAAGTTCTCTTCCCTGCAACATATACGATACGCCCGAAGGGCACCGCAGGTTATCTTCCAATATCACGAATTCACCGTTCGCGTTCCGGATCAGGTCGGTGCCGGTAATATGAATGTAAATGTCTTTCGGCGGGCGTACATCCATACACTCCCGTATAAAGCCCTTGCTGCTGAATATGGTATCGGAAGGAATAACCTTGTCTTTCAGTATTTTCTGGTTGGAATAAATGTCTTTTAGGAATTCGTTCAGGGCCCATACCCGCTGCTTTAGTCCCCGCTCCAGCATGGACCATTCCTTGGCCCGTATAATCCTCGGAATGATGTCGATGGGAATGATGCGTTCCGTACCGCCTTCTTCCGAATATACATTGAAAGTGATGCCCATGTTGATCATGGCCGCTTCCAGGTTTTTCTGGCGAAGTTTCAGCTCCTCAAGACTTAGTTTGTTGAAATAATCAAATACTACTTCTACACCCTGGCGGGGTAGGGCATCCACTTCATTCATTTCATCAAAGATGCCGTGGGTCTTGTAATTGGCGAAATTCATCATTACTGTAGCCGGTTTTAAAAAATTAAATATAGGTATTTATAACAGACTCCATAGAAAGTTTTTTTGAAATGCCTGAATATTTCGGTTTTTCCCCGAAATTATACAAGTATGAACGAGCCGGGCAGCAGGGGACGATCAGGTAGGGGATATGCGCACCCCAGGTTGTCGCCAATGAATATGCGAAACGTTACGGGGCGGGCGCCCGCCTCCAACCTAAAATATTTACGATTGAAAAAAAAGGTCGAGGGGTTGTGCTGTGGGATTTGAAAAAATGTTGTACTTTTGCACCCATCAAAGGCGAGATGGTGGAACTGGTAGACACGCTACTTTGAGGGGGTAGTGGGCGCAAGCCTGTGAGAGTTCGAATCTCTTTCTCGTCACCAAAGCCCGGGTAGAAATACCCGGGCTTTTTGTTTTAGGCCCCTTTCATTTTTATTTGGGATTCAAAAGGATTTTATCTGTAGTTCAGAAGAATTTATTTTTAGCTTAGTATTTTTGTCTATCAATCTATAAAACTTATGAAGACGAAAAAGGAAAGTAGTAAAGTGTCGGGAGTTCACCGGGCTGAAAATAAAGTATCCAAAACCTGGTTAGCTATGCAAAAGGGGATTTCAATTGGTGAAATTATCGATATGAAAGCGGTATTGAAGTGATGTCTCAGGTGTTATTGGATACCAATATAGTTGTTTTTATGCTGACCAATCGGCTTGATGAAATTAGTCGGGATGTGAACCTAATACTAAAAGACTATAACACCTCACTAGCAATAAGTACCATATCGGTTATGGAAATAATCCAACTTTGCCGCACAGGAAAAATAAAATTGAAAAAGGGCCTTAAATCGGAAGATGTTCCTCTCTATATAGAAAACGAATTTTTTATAACGATAAGAAGCTTTTCCAAAACGCACACATCTACCATGGCTACTCTTCATATTTCGAATGACCACAACGATCCTTTTGATCATGCGATCATTTCTCATGCTATAACGGACCGTTATACTTTGGTATCATCTGATTCCAGGTTCAAACATTACAAAAACCAGCACCTGAGTTTCGTTTACAACAAAAGATAGGATAGACCCCTTACTTTTTCCCGATCTGCCCGGCCAGAAACTCAATTCCCTCCTGAAAAGACTTTGGACTATATCCGAGTACCCGCATGGGCTTATCCAGAATGAAACCCGTACGGGCGGGGCGCTTGGCCGTCTGCTGGAACTGTGAACCGTCGGTTTCCTTAATGAGGGCGTGATCAAGGCCAAAATAGTCGGCCGTCATGATGGCCATCTGATAGGGATTCAGAAGATCTTTCCCACTGATATTAAAAATGCCTTCTGCACCTTGACGCGCAATCAGGATACAACCGTCGGCCAAATCTTCCGCCAGCGTCGGCGTGCGCCATTGGTCGTTGACAACCTGTATGGTCTTGCCGCTTTCCAGCGAATTTTTTACCCAGAGAATGATATTCGAACGGCTCATGTCGTGGGCGATTCCGTACACCAGGATAGTACGGGCAATGGCCCACTTTACCTTACTGTGCATAACCAGCTTCTCGGCAGCATATTTACTCCATCCGTAAAAACTAACAGGATTGGCTTCAGCTTCTTCGGTATATGGACCCGCGGCACCGTCAAAAATAAAGTCGGTCGACAAATGCAAAAAGAATGCACCCGCCTTTTCTGCGGCGTTAAGCAAATATTCCGTAGCGGTGACATTCAGTTTCCAGCATGCTTCTTTCTCGGTTTCACATTGGTCTACGTTGGTCATGGCTGCCGTGTGAATGACCACGTCAGGCCGATGAGTTCCGAATACCTCCTCTACATTGGTCTTATCCGTAATGTCTAAAGGGCAATAACGATACCCTTCGGTAAAAGGTAACCTGTTTTGACCTTTGGCCGTAGCAATCACTTCCACTTCAGGAGAGCCTGCCAGTTTTTGAATCAGTTTTTGTCCGAGAAGCCCGTTTGAGCCCGTTACAAGTATTTTCATGTGTATAAAAATTTAGCTATTAGAAATTAGCTGTTAGCTATTAGACATATTACTAGGCAATTGGTGTGCTTAATATCTAACCGCAGCGGCGGCCGCATCTAATATCTAACTTCTAATATCTAACTGCTCATGACTATTTCATCAGCAACAAGCGTCTTACAAGTACTGATAGCCGTATTTTTTGGTGATTTTCTTTCTCTTCATTTTTTTCATGGAGATCTTCATGATCTGGTCGTCTTCGGGCCGGTTGGCCGAGTCGGTCTTGAGGCCGGCAATGGCATCCACCAGGTCTGTACTTCCCACTACTTCTCCGAATACTGTATAATTTTTATCCAGGTGAGGAGTGCCGCCCAGCTGCTTATAGGTATCGCGCTGTTCCGGGGTATAGGTCAGATCGTTCCTTTTCTCGAAAGCATCCAGTTCCTTATCTGAAAACTTTTTGCCCTGTACAATGTAAAACTGGCAAGCGCTTGATTTCTTTTCCGGGTTATTGTCGCGGGCCGCTGCGATCACCCCTTTCTTATGAAACCGGGCAGGATGGTACTCAAAAGGGATTCGCTCGAGGTGATCTCCGCCACTTCCAAGGCGCGCCCCCTTCTCCGCATTTTTAGAATTGGGATCGCCCCCCTGTATCATAAAATCCTGGATGACCCGGTGGAACAAAATGCCGTCATAAAACCGCGACTTCACCAACTTTTCAAAATTGGCTTTATGCAGGGGCGTCTCATCGTACAATACAAAATACAATTTCCCCTTCTCCGTCTCCAGGGTATAGAGATTATCCTTTCTTTGGGAAAACCCCAAAAAACTAAGGGTAAGGAAAGAAGCGAGCAGTAGTGTTTTTTTCATGGGTAAATATTTTAGCTTTCAGCCTTCAGCTTTCAGCAGTCAGCTTATTGTATAAACTTTAGCTTTAAACTGGTCAATGGTCATTTGGGGTTTGCTTGGGTTTGACGCCTGATCTCCTGCAGTATTTCACGACCGCCGGCATCTAAAACTTCCTTTGCCACCGAGCGGCCCAGCCTTACCGGATCCGTATCCAGGCGTTCTACCGTCACCATCTGCTGTCCGTCAAGCGAAGTAATTCCTGCCCGGAACAATACACCCGCTTCGGTATTTTGCGCATACCCGAAAGCAGGAATCGAACACCCCCCCTGCATCTCCCTGAGAAATGCACGTTCGGCCAGAAGGCATTTTTCGGTTATTTCATTATTACAGGCATCTTTTACGAATGTTCTGACCGAATCATCCAGCCGTGTGGCAATCTCTACGGCTATGGTTCCCTGTCCTACCGGTGGAACAAATTCCTCCAAAGGAAACCGATGCACAATAAGGGCATTATACTCCATTCGGTTAACACCTGCATAGGCCAACGCCAGCGCATCGCAATGCCCTTCCCGCATTTTCTTTAAACGGGTTTGCAGGTTTCCTCTAATATTAACCAATTGAATATGAGGGTAATTCCGTTTGAAGAAAGCCACCCTCCTTACAGAGGAAGTGCCGATCACCAGGGGCTTCGACAAGTCTACCGGCTGATCGGCGACCAACACATCGCCCGGTTCTTCCCGCTCGGTAAAAGCGATAAGTTCAAAATCAGGACCCAGATCCGATTGCATGTCCTTGGCCGAGTGTACGGCAATATGAATCTCCCCATTCAGGAGCTTTTCCTCCAATTCTTCTGTAAATACACCCTTGCTGCCTATTTTAGACAAGGCCACATCCAGCACCTTGTCGCCCCGGGTTTCCATGGGGATAATTTCCGTTTCCGCGCCCGCGCTTTCCAGGCGTTGACGGATATAATGGGCCTGCCACATGGCCAGTTGGCTGGCCCTCGTTCCTATCTTAATTTTTAACACGTTATAATCTCATAAAATAATATACACCTACAAAGCCGGTTACAAAACCCCAAACCCCACCTATCACCACCTGGCGCAGGTTATGCTCCCCCAAAAATAAGCGGGAAGTAGAGATAATCCCAACCAAAACCAATACAATCAGCATCACCGCCTTTAGCTGTGGATCCGCATACCGGTAAAATATAGCAGCGAAAATGCCCAGAACACCCGATATGCCGGAAACGTGCGCGCTGATCTTGTCAAAAAAGTTCAGCACAAATAAGCCGATGACATTGACGGCCATGGTGGTCAGAATAACCGCGGTGGGCATAAAAACACTACCCTTGGCGTTCAGGAAATAGGCCGTGGCCAGAAAAAAGCCTGAGGTAAAGAGGTACACACGAGGGCGCTCGTGCCGGTTGTTCAATGTGAAGTCCTGTATAAAGTTCATCCGGTACTGGAGGTACACAAACAAGAGCGGAATGACGGCCGTATACGTAAAAGTCAGGAGGAAAAGCGCCAGAAAGACCTTCTGACCCATAAAGACATAAAACACAGGCAAAGGCGCTACCCACTTCAACGTCAATACCAGGTAAGAGGGGATAAAAACCGGGTGAAAGAGGTAGGATATTGCTTTAGCTGTTTTTTGAACCACGTTCTTGGGGGTTAAATCTCTTTTCTCAGACGAGCCACGGGAATACCCAGTTGCTCCCGGTACTTGGCTACCGTTCTCCGGGCAATGCTGTATCCCTTCGCCTTTAATAATTTTTCCAGTTTATCGTCAGAATAAGGTGCCGTTTTCACTTCCTCATCAATGAGCGCCTTTAAAATATTTTTGACTTCCCGGCTTGAAGCATCTTCTCCCGACTCGGTGGCAATACCCTCTGAAAAGAAGTACTTCAGGGGATAAATACCAAAATCGGTTTGCACCGACTTGCTGTTGGCCACGCGCGACACCGTAGAAATATCCATATCGATTTTGTCGGCAATATCTTTCAGGATCATGGGCCTGAGTTTACTTTCATCCCCCTCCACAAAGAAACCAAACTGGAATTCCACAATGGCTTCCATGGTTTTCAGGAGGGTTTGCTGCCGCTGTTTGATGGCATCAATGAACCATTTGGCCGCATCCAGCTTCTGTTTCACAAACGTCACGGTTTCCCTGATCTGCTTATTTCTTTTATCGCCTCTTGAATACGTGTCCAGCATTTCCGCGAAAGAGCGGCTAATGCGAAGGTCCGGGGCATTTTTTGAATTCAGAACAATCTCCATCTTGCCGTTCACGTACGAAACAATAAAGTCGGCCATCAGGTAGGCCACATTGTTCGAACCCGAAATCATGTTTCCCGGCTTGGGATTGAGGCGGGTAATGAGTTGAAATACACTTTTCAGGGTCTCCTCATCTACTCCCAGCCTTTTCTGAATCTTTTCAAAATGTTTTTTGCTGAACTCCTCAAAATAATCTTCGAGTACAGTAAGTGCCAGGTTACTCTCTACCGAATTGGCCTTTTTCTCAATCTGGAGAACCAGGCACTCCTGCAGGTCACGGGCCGCAATACCCGCCGGTTCAAACTTTTGTATCTTTTTCAGGATACCCTCTACTTCCGCTTCGTTTGTGTAAATATTCTGACTGAAAGCCAAATCATTACAAATAGCACGCAGGGGCCTTCTAAGGTAGCCGTCGTCTTCAATAGAACCGATCAGCTGCTTGCCTATGGTGGTTTGGCGTTCATTGAGCTGCAAGAAGCCCAGTTGCTGCATAAGAGACTCCTGCAAAGACTCTACCGACACCACGGGCATCACATCCCGCGCTTCGTCCTGGTAACTGTCGGCCATCTTGTACCCGCTGTATTCGTCGCTGTCGCCCCGGTAATCTTTCAGGTTAAAATCATCCAGGCTGTAAGTGTCAATGCTCTGATAGGCTTCCTCTTCATACGAATCCTCATTGCCTGCCGCATACTTTTCCTCTTCCTCGCTTTTCCCTTCTTCCAGCGCAGGGTTGATCTCCAGTTCTTCCTCAATTCTCTGGGCCAGTTCTGCGGTAGGAATCTGGAGGAGCTTAATAAACTGAATTTGCTGGGGCGAAAGCCTTTGCTGAAGCGACTGGTTAAGGATAAGTTTCTGCATAGTTTATAGCTTGTGATCGGAATTTATCCTCAAAAATACTAAAAGTTATCAAACGCCCTGATAATAGTACCCATTTTCATTTCCGTTTCAGCCCATTCCTTTTCGGGTTGAGAGTCTTCCGTGATGCCACCACCCCCATACACATACGCTATGCCTTCTTCCACTTTCAGGGTACGGAGATTCACAAAAAGGTGGCTCTCCCCCTCAATGTTCACCGGACCCAGGTAGCCGCTATAATATTCCCGGTCATACGCTTCAATCTCCGAAATAATTTTCTCTGCATTCTCCTTCGGCATGCCGCAAATGGCCGGGGTAGGGTGGAGCAGGTCCAGCATTACAGAACTCAGGTTGGGGAAGTTGACCTCCCGGTTATTAATGCTGTAAAAGGTTCTGAGATGCAGGAGATTTCCCGCCCTCACGGTTTTGGGTCCTTCTTCTTCAAACTCCCGAACCCTGATTTTTTTCAGGCAATTGATAATGTAACGACCCACAATCGCTTGTTCTTCAATTTCCTTATGCGTCCATAGTGCATCCAAAGGCCTGATCTCGTTTCCGTCCCGGTCAAGGGCAGATTGTGTCCCTGCCAGAGACATTGTGGTAAACAAACACTCTCGGTTTTGAGATACCAGCACCTCGGGCGAAGCCCCCATCCAAATCTGCTTTTTTTCAGGAAGATACACCAGGCTTATCATCGCATCGCTATGGCATTTCCCCAGGGTTTTAAACGCTTTGAAATAATTGTTTTCTTTTATTTTTCCAAAAGGTTTTCTTCGGGAGAGTACCACCTTTCGGGCTTCTCCTTTCCCGATCCGGGCAATGGCCTCCTGTACTTTTTCCCGGTAGGCCGCTTCGTCGCTTTCAAAAGGAAAAGACTCGTATGTAAAGCCCTGCTCTTCTTCCGGAAAAACCAGGTCAAGTTTCAGATCTGAAATATCGATCTGGGCGTGATCAAAATCAACTTCTTTATCAAAATCGGCCTGGAGAAAAAGCACCGGACCCGCTTGAAAAGGGGCGAAGGCAAAACCGGAAGGCAGCTCTTCAAAATCTACTTTATCCAGGGAAAGAAAAGGCGTGTAAGAGATCAGCAGGCGAAATTTCTTTTCACGGGGAAGCCGGTACACCACGAAAGGAATACCCGAGGCCACCAAACCGTTAACCAGGGCAGAGGTATCCACACTATTTTCCGTAGCTAACATACCCGTCTTCCTCCGGTTTTAATTCTCCGTTATTGTACTTAGACGGACATTTCAACAGGATCTTATCCGCTTCAAAATACCCTCCTTCTATATTCATTCTTCCTACTACCACTACCTTTTCCGACTTTTCCATGTCCTGAGGTTTCGGCTGATTATGTACCACCCGATATTGGGTATTCAGTGAATCCGTCATCAGAAATTCAAAACGGTTGGGGTTCACCGAGGGTTCGTAACGGATACCCACAGGGTCTCCGGCCGCGTTCCGGGGCAATTCACCCACCACATGTACGGCCTTCGTATTTCCGTTTTCTGCCAGTTCTTTTGCTTCCTGGAAGCTCAAATAGGTACTGGCATCGCCAATAGTGGAAATAATCATGGCAATGGCAATGGCCAGCACGCCAAGCGCTATAATGTGACTTTTTTTCATATTCAATACTAATTAACACTTTAGCTCC
>JBEBRS010000067.1:0-13586 GCA_040394705.1 Leadbetterella byssophila | reverse complement strand
AAAACAAGTACAAAAACTTCACATTACTCTCCCGGTTTATCGTAAAATATATCAGTATACCTCTGGCAGAATAAAATGCACCAAAAAGCACAAACAAGTAGTTTTCAACGTTTTCCGGCAAAGGAATAAAGGCATTATACATGACCAGCACGATGAGCAGAAGTAAAGAATAAAAGAAAAGACTGCACTGGATAACCTTGAAATAATGCAGATCGGTCACCTTTCCCAAATTAAAGAGTTTCCCCATAATGCTAAGAAAAAAAAACTTCAGCAGAAAGACGATCAGCACCAGGAGACACAGTTTCAAAAAATTAACCACATGCGCGCTTACCGAATTTCCCGACTGGAAAATATACCCTTCTTCCATAATGGAAATTCCGCCGAACTGTAGCATTAAAATGAAGAAGCCCACGACCACACTCAGCAGGATCACAAAGAAGAGACTGGGCCGGTCAAGGGGCTTACCAATGACAAAAAGATCTTCTTTTACCCGGGTGGAGAGTACATCACGGAGGGAATAGTATTTCCCGTATACCCGGAAGTAATTGTTCGAAACAAAGCTCATCACAATGAGGCTCAGCACAAAAGCCGCCGCTACCCCGCTGTTAAAATGGGAAACCGAACGCGGTGTAAACCTGACCACCTCACGTACAGACGATTTCTCTTCTACGGATGACCCCGCCGAATGGCCCGAAGGAAACCCGATATAGGCGGTCACGGAAGCAGGAGAAGAAGCCGTAAAAAGCGTTAACCTCAGGCTGTCTGTCCGGTACGCCTTTTTCAGGCTGTCCAGGTCATACACCACCCATTCCGGCTTTTTGGAAACACGCTCCAGGGCGTTGTTGATAAAGATATTGGCGGCCTTAGGCGGCGTCTTAAGCAGCAGAAACGCGTGTGGGAAACGAGAGAGATCGAGGGGCAGCGTAAACGCCTGGAACTCCTTGTCCGGATTAAACCGAAACGGCACATATACTTCTTCCTCATGGTCATACATCAGCCACTCGTGCGTAAGGTAATGCACCGGGCGGTAATTTCCGTACCGGTCAGCCGCTTTTGCGCCGGTCAGGGTCAGACTAAAGAAAAGGAAAAAAAGAAGGTGCTTCACCCAAAGTACATTTTTTGCAAAATTAATGAAAAAGTTAATACATCATATCATCACAGGATACGGTCTGCACGCTGTAATACCCCAAAAACTTAACACCCTTTTTTTGGAAATTCACTAAAAAAGACAATCCTTTGCAACATAACATTCCATCAGGTATGAAAGCAAAAGTAAAACAACTTCAATCGGCCATTACCCAGGCATTGGCGGCCCTGCCGGAAATCGGCGATCTGGCAGAAAAGAAACCGCTGAGAAAAAAGATCGGCGCCCTGGCTGAAGAGCTGGGAAAACTGCTGAAGAAGAAAGCGAAAAAAACGGCAAAAAAAGCCGAAAAAGCCGAAAAAGAAGCAGCAAAAAAGGCGAAAAAGGAAGCGAAAAAAACCGCAAAAACAGATAAAGCGGTGGCAAAGGCAGCGCCGGCAGTAAAATCTCCGGAAACGAAGAAAGAACCGGCGAAAGCGACCGCCAGTCCCGCTGCGAAAGCGCAGAAAGCCGAAGTCTGGAAAGGGTCTTCTGAAAAGTAGCTTTTTCGAAAAAAAGGTGTAACTTCGTGAATCAAAAAAGATTCACACATGAAATTACACCTTTTCCTCCTCCTTTTTATGGCCTGTGGCTCCCTGAACGCACAAGCCCTGATCATCACCGAAATTTTTGCCGACCCCACCCCCTCCCGGGGCCTGCCCGAAAGGGAATACCTGGAGATACTGAGCCGTTCTTCCGAACGCATTCCCCTGATCGGCTATACCCTGACTTACGGTAACGTACGGACCGTTTTCCCGGCTTCTTTCATTGACCCGGGCGAATACGTGACGGTCTGCCGAAATCCCTATGTAGCGGAGTTTTCCCCCTATGGAAAAGTCATCGGCCTGTCCTCCTTTTCCCTCCTGAATAGCGGGAATACCCTGGTGCTTTCCGATCCGGCCGGCAGAGAAATACACCGGGTGAGCTACTCCTCTTCCTGGTACGCCCCCGGGCGCTCCGAAGGCTATAGCCTTGAAATGATAGATCTCGAATACCCCTGCCGCGGAAAAGACAACTGGACCTCCACCCTTCATGTTTCGGGAGGCACCCCGGGGCAACCTAATTCGGTGGCCGGTCATCTTCCCGACACTTCCCCGCCCGCGCTTCTCCGTTACGACTTCCAGGAAAACCGGATAGTGCTTACATTTGATGAAGTGCTTGCCGAAAGTTTTGCGAAAAACATCCACCACTATGAGGTGCTTCCGTCCGGCGCAAAGGTAAAAAGTGCCGCGTTCGCCGATGAAACCCGGGAGGCCGTGCTACTCACGCTGGAGGGTTCAGTACCCGTTTACCTGGAACTGCGGGTCTATGCCCCGACCGACTGCTCGGGAAACGCGGGCGACGACATGGTCCTGGTTTTTGAAGACCTTCCCGAGCCTCTTCCCGGCGAGATCGCCCTGTCAGAAATTCTCTTTAACCCTCCGCCGGGAGGAGATGATTTTGTAGAAATCCACAACACCACCGGCCAACGTTTCAACCTGAAAAACTGGCAGCTGGCCCGCCTGAATGCCGCTGGGGAAGTGACCGGACACGTGCCGCTCACCACTACCTATACCCTATTGCCCCCGAACGGGTGGCTGGCTTTTACCCGTAACCGCGCTTTCCTGAAACAGCATTATCCGGTCACCGGCGAAATCCTGGAAATTCCCGCCTTGCCCGCTTACGCCAATGAGGGCGGCACCGTATTGCTTCTGAAACCCGACAGCACCGTGTTTGACCGCTTCACCTATTCCGAGAAAATGCACGCTTCGCTCGTCCATCAACCCAAAGGAGTTTCCCTGGAAAACGTATTTTCGGAAACGCCGAAATGGACTTCCGCCTCTTCCGATGCGGGGTACGCTACGCCCGGCGCACCAAACTCCCAGACCTATCACGAAAATGACATCCACCGGTTCGAAGCGGAACCACGGGTCTTCCACCCCCATTCAGACACGCCCCTGACCTGGCTGACTTACCGGCATCCCGGCGGGGAAGCCTACGCGGCCATTACTGTATTGGACCGCCACGGGCGCCGCGTACGTGTTCTCGCCCGGAACCACCTGCTGGGTACTACGGGGAAAATAGCCTGGGACGGCACAGACGAGCAAGGGCAGGTGCTGGCACCGGGGTATTACGCCTTCGTTATCCAGGTGGCCACCGGGGGCCGCGAAAAGACCTATTATGCGAAAGCCGTGATCGGACAAAGGTAAATTGAACCCTCCTGGTGAGTGTTTTAATCCTCTTCCTAAGAAAAATATGGCCTGCACCGAAGTATTTTCAGGAATTACCCCCTATTTTTAAAACTCAAAAAAAGAAACGCGAATGTCACCTTTTGTTTTACTGCTGGACTGGGACGGGTTTGAAAAAGATAAATACGTTCACACCATACTTGAGGACAATCTCCTTCCCAATTACCTGGAAAAATGCAGCTGGTTTGCCGGGAGAAACCGGCAGAACCGGAGAATTAAAATTACCGGCGCCATACGGATGAAGCACGGAGACGCAGAGTTTTTCTTCACCTACCTGCAAGTGCGGTATTCCAACAACGAAACAGAATCCTATCTTTTCCCCGTCTCATTTGTAGAAGATCAGACGGAGAATATCCCGGAAGACGCTTGTATTTCCCGCGCCACCCTCGATGAGAAGGAAGGATACCTGGTCGATGCCGTGTTTGATCCCGCGTTTCGCATCGCCGTGTTTAAGAGCCTCCTGGGGTCTGCCACTACGGTACAGAAAAATGAACAGGTGCTGGAGTTTGAGCGGGGAGGCGGACTTCAGGAAGAAAGCGATCTGGAAAGCTCTTTCATAGAGATTGACGGCAACAATACGGCTTTCGTTTTCAATAATAAATATTTCTTTAAACTCTACCGTACGCTTCACAAGGGCATTAACCCTGAAATTGAGTCGCTGCGGTTTTTCTCCCGGAACGAAAAATTCAGGAATTACCCCAATTACTGCGGCAGCATCAACCTGACCGAAGACCAGATTCCTCTCTACACCTTCGGGGTGATGACGGAATACATTGCGGAATCAAAAGACAACTGGTCATTAACAGGCGATTACCTGAACGACTTCATTAACGGGCTCACCGACGGCAACTTCCAGGTGAGGGAACAGGTTTTTGTGAAAGTAGCCCAACTGGGGTCGAAGACCGCGGTCATGCACGACGCCCTGTTTGACCCCAGCGCGGAAGAGGCCTTCCGTCCGGAACAGATCAACCGGTCTTACCGTACCGAAGTACACCGGAAATTAGAGGAAGAACTCGACCGGCAGTACGATACCCTGATCGAGAAATACATGGATCTTGATGAACAGACCCAAACCCTGGCCTGGCAGTTTATGGAAGCCAAAGACAAGATCCTGAACTTTATTGACCAGATTCTTACCCGGGTATTCAATTCCCTGAGAATACGGATACACGGCGACTTTCACCTGAGGCAGATCCTGGTCAACGGCAAGGGCATACACGTAATTGATTTTGAAGGAGAACCCAACACTCCTATCAGCAACCGGATCACGAAACACAGTCCGCTAAAAGACGTGGCCTCCATGATCCGATCTTATCATTATGCCGTTTCCGCCAAACTGTATAACAGTGAGCAAACCCAGATGATCCCGGAAAAAGACCTGCTGCGGGCTTCAGACCGGTGGTACAAACTCATGCGCGACACCTTTTTGGAAGAGTACCTGACGTATTTCGGTCCGCACCATACCCTGCTGAAAAACAACAACGAAGTGAACTACCTGCTGCAGTTTCATTTACTGGAAAAAGCCATACAGGAACTGGGTTTCGAAATCCGGAACCGGCCCACCTGGATCAAGATCCCGCTCAAAGGTATCCTGGATGTGGTGCGGGAGATTGAAAAACTGCGAACGGTCTGAGACTGAAATTTAATACTCGCTTAACATGAAAACGAATGGCATCGTATAATTTTGCAGTTGAAAACGTCCAATAGCGTATGAACGGTAAAATCCTGGTCATTGATGATGACGAAGATATCCTGGAATTGCTCACCTACAATCTGGAAAAGGAAAATTATGAGGTGCGGTCGGCCAATAACGGTCTCCAAGGGGTAGAAGTAGCCCGTCAGTTCCAACCTGACATCATCCTGATCGATATTATGATGCCGGTGATGGATGGTATACAAGCCGGCAAAGCCATCAAAAATGAGCTGAAAAACACCCATCTGATCTACCTGACCGCCCGTGCGGAAGAATATTCCGAAGTGGCCGCCTTCGATGCCGGGGCCGACGATTACATCACCAAACCCATTAAGCCCCGGGCCCTGCTCAGCCGTATCCAGGCATGGTTCAGGAAGGAAACCGAAAAAAATACCGACAGCCAGATCCTGGAAATTGCAGGCCTGACCATCAACAAGGAGAATTATTCGGTGACCCGGGAAGACGGCAGCGTAAAGATTCTGCCTAAAAAAGAATTTGAAATCCTTTATTACCTTGCTTCCCATCCCAACAAGGTGCAAAGCCGGGAATCCCTGCTTCAGAAGATCTGGGGGGCCGATATTTTCGTGGTAGAACGCACCATTGACGTACACATCCGTAAAGTCAGGGAGAAGATCGGGGAAAAATATATCGGCACTTTAAAAGGAGTGGGATATATGTTTACTACCGAATAATGCGGATATTTGGCCCGTAAAAGGTGAAAATCTATGTTGCTGTCTCCCCGTTGGATCTCCTTCCTGATCGCGGTGCTGATTACCGCCATTACCCTGACCTTCCTTAGTTTTGTGCCGGGAGTAAAGGGACCCATGTACTTTGTCACCGGAGTCAGCACCTTTCTTTCGTCTTTCATCTTGATTTTCTATGTGATTGACCTCCTCGTTTTCCAGGAAATCAACCAGATCTACAAATCGCTCCGAAGTCTGAAAATCAACGATTTTAATATCCCCCGAAAATCCCTTATCCGAAGCGTCAACCCCCTCAAAAAACTAAACCGGGAAATTTCTACCTATGCCACCAGGAAAGAAGAGGAAATCGATGCCCTCCGGAAAATGGAAGCGTTCCGCCGGGAGTTTATCGCAGACGTTTCCCACGACCTGAAAACCCCCATTTTCGCCGCTCAGGGCTTTATTCATACACTTTTAGACGGAGCCGTAGAAGATGCCGAAGTATCCCGGAAATTTCTGCGTAAAGCAGCGAAATCGCTCGACGGATTGGAGATACTGGTCCAGGATATCCTGATACTTACCCAGGTAGAATCCGGTGAAATAAAAATGCAGTTTGAACGGGTGAACATCGTAGAGGTAATTGAGGAAATTTTTGACCAGCTGGAGACAAAAGCGGCGCAACGGAATATCCGGCTCTCCATTAAACCCAAAGGACTGAAAGCCGCCAAAGTACTGGCCGACCGACTGAGAATCGGCCAGGTACTGAGCAATCTTATCACCAACGCCATCAAATACGGGCAAGACGGCGGAAAAGTAACCGTGGAAATCAGCCAGGAAAATAAAAAAGTGAAGATACAGGTGGCCGACGACGGCATCGGTATCCCCCCCGAACACCTCCCCCGGATCTTTGAACGTTTTTACCGGGTAGACAAAAGCCGGTCTCGGGCAGTAGGCGGCACCGGGCTGGGACTGGCCATTGTAAAACACATTTTAAATGCCCATAACACCACCATTGAAGTCACATCCAAAGTAAACCAGGGTACCGTGTTTGCCTTTATCCTGGCTCAGCCGCCGGAAGATTTATTGCCCGAATCCCTGCACTGGCGGTAAAAAACAGGAGCCCGGTTTCTTACGGGGTGTTGATTTCGGGCATCTAACCTTTATCTTTGTACCAAAAAAAGATTTGGATCTAAGCCGATTTAAAAAAGCACCCCGGAATATTGATTTCCAGGACCTCATCATTTTTGAAAACGAAAATTATGTGGTCATCAATAAACCGCCCTTTGTACCTTCCCTGGATGAACGTACCGCCGACCGGCACCTGAGTATCCTGAGGCTGGCGCGGGAGCATTACGACGATATCCAGCTGTGTCACCGACTGGACAAGGAAACTTCCGGCGCCCTGGTACTGGCCAAAAATCCAGAGGCCTACCGCCATCTCTCCATGCAGTTTGAACACCGCGAAGTGCAGAAAGAATATCATGCGGTGGTCAACGGCGTGCATGATTTCGACAGCGTATCCGTGTTCCTTCCCATCGCCATCGTGAAAGACGGCACAGCGGTACGGATCGACCGCCAGCGGGGAAAACTGGCCGAAACGGTGTTCTTTACCCTCCAAAAATTCACCCGACACACCCTGGTTCGCTGTGTTCCCATCACCGGCCGTATGCACCAGATCAGGGTACATCTCCAGTGCCTGAACGCACCTATTGTTTGTGACCCCACCTATAACGGCGACTATATCTTCCTTTCCCAAATCAAAAGAAAATTTAACCTGAAAAGTGAAACGGAAGAATTGCCCCTTATTAAGCGCGTAGCTCTTCATGCCCACTCCATCCATTTCCGTGACCTGGACGAAAGCGTGCTAAGTATCACCGCCCCTTATCCGAATGATTTTGACGTATTGGTGAACCAGCTGGTCAGATTTTCTTCCTGACGTTATCGTAAAAACCCCGGAAGCGGAAGTTCTTTTTGACATGCCTCACGTCTTCGTTTTCGGCATCACCCAGCAGGAAGCCCCAGGCGGCCATACGCGGACTGGCGTCAAAGATCACTTTCAGAATGGCCGTAACCGGAAGGGCGAGAATCATTCCCCCGATACCCCACAGTTTCCCAAAAAGCAGTAAGGCTGTAATGGCCACCAACGCATTTATGCTTACCTGGTTGCCAACCACATAGGGCGTAATAAAATTCCCTTCCAGGAACTGCACCACCGCGAAAGAAGCGGCGACTGCCAGGGCGGCCAGGTAAGAATCTTTGGTAATCAGGGCCACCAGGATGGGTAAAGCAGACCCTATAGCTACCCCGATATAAGGCAGTATGGCCAGAAAAGCAGCAAAGAACCCGAAAAACAAAGCGTGTTCAATGCCGATCACATACAAAGCGGTGGAATTGAGTGTACCAATGATCAGAATCACCAGCATCAGCCCCAGAATATATCCCCGAACCACGCTTTTCACCTTATTGATGGTAGCCACGATCTTATGCTTACTGGTATCTTTTAACCATTTAAAAACAAAGGTCTTCAGGAAATCGCGATACATCAACATCAGGAAGATATACAGGGGAAGGAGTGCCATACTCATCAGGAAATTGGAGGTGCCTCCGATGGTCGCACCCAGGAATTTCGACCCGCTTTTTACCGCATCGGAAATATGCTTCTGTCCTTCGGAGATCAGCTGTTCCTTGTTAATTCCAAAACCGCCAAGCAAACCGGCCAAATCTCCCATCCACTGGTTAAACCGGCTTTCTATCTGGGGAAAAAGGTCTTCTAATCCAATAACCTGGGTATAGGCCCCGTAGACCAGGCCCGCTGTAACCGCCATCATCAGCACAATACCAAGCAGGATGGAAAGAATACGAGGTACTCCCTTAATTTCGAGATAATTACACACAGGATACAACAGGAAAGAAAAGAGTGCTGCCACCACAAACGGAACAATCACATCCTGCAGGATATGCGCGATATAGACAATAATGACAAGGGAAACGAGGGTTCCCGCCAGGCTCCCGGGAGAAGCTACTTTCTTAAATGTGTTCATCTTCAAGCTGTTTGAGGTTGGTCTTATGTATCCGATTGGACACCAAGATACTCACTTCAAACAGAAAATAAAGCGGAATAGCCACTAAAATTTGACTAATCATATCCGGGGAGGGAGTAATGACAGCCGCTACGATGAGAATGACCACAAAAGCGTGACGACGGTACTCTTTCAGAAAATCAGGGGTGACGATGCCTATTTTGGTCAGCACCATGATCACCACCGGCAGCTGGAACATCAGTCCGCACGCCAAAGTAAGCGTGGTCAGAATAGAAAGATAATTCTTAATATCGTAAATGTTCTCTATACTTTCCGCTACTTTAAAATCCACTAAAAAATGGACGGCAAAGGGCGTAACCACGTAATATCCAAACAAAACACCGGAGAAGAAAAGCAGGGAAATGATAAATACCGCCCCTCTGGCCGCCCTCTTCTCCGCCATACGTAAGCCCGGTTTAATAAATCTCCAAATTTCCCAGATCACATAAGGAAATGCAATCAGCAAACCAATGATGGCCGAAGACATGATAGCCAGCATAAACTGGCCGGAAATCTCCCTGTTCTGAAGCGCAAATTTCAATTTCCAGTCGCAAAGACTATCGATATGAAAAATCCGCCCTACCTCACACATTTTGCGGTAAGTCCAGAAATCTTCCTTAGAAGGCCCCAATATTATATTTTCATAGACCCACCCCTGTAAAAACCAGGCCACTATCATAAAAATAAGTATAGCCGCTATTGAGCGGATCAGGTGCCACCGGAGTTCTTCCAGGTGCTCCAGAAAAGTCATTTCCTTTTCTCCTTCTAATTCTTCTTCCACGTGGGCTTGGTCTAAAGGCATAAATTTCTATCGGAAAGGGGGCCGCCCGGCCCATTACTTAAATAACGGGAACCACTTCATCCATTCGTTAACTTCGGCTTTGGTGGTATTCAGCACTTTTTCATTGTCATGATTCATCAACACGCGGTCAATCAGTTCTACTACCCGCGCGAAGTCTTTTTCCTCCAGCCCGCGGGTGGTCATGGCTGCCGCACCTACCCGGATTCCCGAGGTGGTCATGGCCGGCGCGTCATCAAACGGCACCATATTCTTGTTTACGGTGATATCGGCTTTGATCAGGGCGTTTTCGGCCAGCTTACCGTTCAGGCCTTTCGGGCGCAGGTCAATCAGCGCCAGGTGGTTATCTGTACCACCACTGATCACTTTATACCCCTTTTCCACGAAAGCATCGGCCATCACTTTGGCATTCTTCTGTACCTGTTTCACATAGGTACCGTAACTGTCGGTCAGAGCCTCTCCGAAGGCCACCGCTTTGGCCGCGATAATATGCTCCAGCGGACCGCCCTGAATGCCCGGGAATACCGCGGAGTCCAGCAGGGACGACACGGTTCTCACCCGACCTTTCGCTGTGGTAATTCCAAACGGATTTTCAAAATCATTCCGCATCATAATTACCCCACCCCGGGTACCCCTCAGGGTCTTGTGGGTAGTGGTGGTCACGATATGACAATGATCAAACGGATCGGCCAGCAGTCCTTTGGCGATCAGACCCGCCGGGTGACTGATATCGGCCAGAAGAATAGCGCCTACCTTGTCGGCAATATTCCGCAGGCGGGGGTAATCCCAGTCGCGCGAATACGCTGATGCACCGCAAATAATCATCTTAGGTTTCTCCGCCAGTGCGGTTTCTTCTACCTTATCCCAGTTGATAAGGCCGGTGGCTTCTTCCACCCCATAAAAACAAGGTTGAAAATATTTACCTGAAATATTCACCGGTGAACCGTGGGTCAGGTGTCCGCCGTGGGAAAGGTCAAAGCCCAGGATCTTATCGCCCGGTTTCAGGCAGGCCAGGAATACCGCTGTATTAGCTTGTGCCCCGGAATGCGGCTGCACATTGGCCCAGGTAAGATTAAACAACTCCTTCAGCCGGTCAATGGCCAGCTGTTCTATTTCATCCACCACTTCGCATCCGCCGTAATACCGCTTTCCGGGAAGCCCTTCCGCGTATTTATTGGTCAAAACACTGCCGGCGGCGGCCATCACCTGCTCGGAAACAAAGTTCTCGGAGGCAATCAGTTCAATACCGTGAAGCTGTCTTTCATGCTCTTTCTGAATCAGATCAAAAATGCGGCTGTCTGCGTAATTGTTCATAAAACTCAAGGAGGTTTGTTTAAATCCGCGACAAATTTAAGGGTTCTTTTGGTAGAATTAGAAAAATTGAGAATTAAAGTCTTTTCCGACCCGGTTTTTAAGGGATATACTACCCAAAAAGCAATTTCCTGGTTACAAACTCCGATCCACCGCTATCCCGTATTTGTCCAAAAGACCGGCCAGGCCAGACTGTGCGAACTTCGCTTTCTTTACCTTATTTCGTTCCGGATCGATGGAAAAGCCGGTGGCCGTACGCAGATCGGCTTTTTCGAGGGTAGTATTATCAAAAATAGCATTTTGAAGCTGGCAGCGGTCAAAGAGGGCCTCGGTCAGATCACATTCCCCAAAATCAGTTCCCTCCATCTGACACTGAACAAACCGGATTTTCTTCAGCCTCAGACGAAAAAAAGAAGCATGATTCAGCTGACAGGAGGAAAATGAGACGGAAAACCCAAAAGCATTGGCAGTATCAAAACGCAAACCCAGCAGCTTGCACTCGGAAAAAACCACGTCCTGAAAGGCGGACCGGTCTACCTTGGCCATACTCAGGTTACACCCGGAAAAGCTGCAATCTATAAATTTAAAGTCAGAGAGATTGGTTTCGGAGAAGTCACAGTTTTTAAAGGTACAGTTTTCGTACTCTCCTTTTGACAGAGGAAAACCCTGTCGCTCATATACCTGCGACTCTATATACATACGATTGGAAAGCAAATTTAGAAAGATTTCTTAAGCATCAGGCTTTGTTTTAGTCTCTAACGCGCGCTTTTTAAAATATTCTACAATTTCCCCCTTGGTCATTTTTACAAGCTTCTCGCTCAACCTGTCACGTTGATTCCGCATAAACTCTACAGCATTAAATTGCTTTTCAACGATGGTCTTCATATTTTAGAAAATCTTTGGGTGAACATATTTCCAGCAATTCATAGCCATTTCTTAAATTAATTGCATTATATCCTCTAATTCTATAAACATTTACAATGTGTTTAAAATTCCAACTGATCAAATAATCAGCCCTGTGAATTGTGGCCAGAGCTATATGTAAACAGTCTGCGAAACTGCTTTCCCCTACCACACCTTCGCAAATATATTCCATAGCCAAATCTACTGCTTCCGGAGTAATTTCCAGAAATTCCGTACTGCCGGCTTTTAACTTTCTGACCAGAGTTTTTATTCTTTCCGGGGCTTTTTCCAGCTCCTCCTGGGTTACTGTTGAATATAATAACTTAAACTCTCCGGTGGCGAGTTTTTCAAGCAGGGGTATGGAAAATTCAGAAAATTCCTCATCAAAATAACCACCGAAAACTGAAGTATCTACGTATAACCTGTTGTGTTTCATATTGTTTATAAACTTATAAGTCATGCGATCTCACAAACCCATACAAAAAATATCATTTTTTCGTACCTTTACTCCACCAAAAAGCTAGTTCGATGAAAATACAATTCCGGTTCTCCGCTTACAGACACAGGGGTTAGCTACCCATTCACGGATTTTGTGAAATTTTTCCTCATCGCTACCGTCGCGGAATAAAACATACTTTCATGCAAAACTGGAAACGTGTCTTTGTCATTTTGTGGACGGGGCAATTTATCTCCATCATTACCACCAGCCTGGTGAACTTCGCCGTTATGCTGTGGTTGAGTATTGAGTACGACTCAGCTGTAGTATTGGCCAACTCGGCCATAGCCGGCTTTTTGCCCCAGGCTATCCTCGGCCTCTTTTCAGGGGTATTCGTTGACCGTTGGAATCGCAAGCTGACCATGATTCTGGCCGACGGATTCATTGCCCTCTGTACCCTGGGCATTTCCATGCTTTTTTACTTTGGAGAACCCCATGTGATCCTGATCTATGTATTGCTGGCGCTCCGGTCGGCCGGATCAGCCTTTCACATGCCCGCCATGCAGGCCTCCATTCCTTTATTGGCCCCCGAAGATCAGCTGCTCCGGATTTCCGGCATCAACCAGACTATCCAGTCTGTATCCATGATCGGAGGGCCTGCCCTGGGTGCACTGGCCATTACCTACCTGAATATTGAGCATGTCCTTTTATTCGACGTTTTCGGAGCAGTAGTAGCCATTGTGTCACTTTTGTTCATCCATATTCCAGATCCTGAAAACCCGGGCACCACCGCAGAAAGCGTACTCCTCCAGATCAGGGTGGGGATAAAAGCCGTAATTTCCAAGTCAGGCATGGGGCTCCTCTTCCTGTTTTCCGTCCTGGTGACGTTTTTTATCATGCCTATCGCTATCCTGTTTCCCTTGATGACGCTTCGACACTTTGAAGGTGGGAAGTTCGAAGTAAGTGTAATCGAGGTAATATGGGGAGTGGGCATGCTATTGGGCGGGAGTATTTTGGGCATATCCAATACGAAGATAAACAAGGTAGTTCTGGTCAACTGCACCTACATGGCATTAGGGATTGCCCTGGCGGTGTCAGGCCTGTTGTCCTCCTCCCAGTTCATTCTCTTTGTGGTTTTAACCGGGATCGGCGGCATGGCATCTTCCATTTACTACGCCAGCTTCAATACGGTCATCCAGGAAAAGATAGAGCCGGAAGTGCTGGGCAGGGTCTTCGCCATGTTCGGGAGTATTTCCCTGTTCCCCTCCCTATTGGGGCTTCTGGGCATCGGAATTTTTGCCGACTACCTGGGTATTAATCTGACGTTTGT
>JBEBRS010000066.1:0-13682 GCA_040394705.1 Leadbetterella byssophila | reverse complement strand
GTTAGAGTTGGAGGAAGTTTTTAAAGATTTGTTCACCTACCGCTCCGCTGATTTCCGAATGAAACTGGCAGGCGTAGAAGTTGTCTTTTTGAAGAATGGCCGAATAGGGGTGAATATAGTCGGTTTCTGCGACCGTGTACGTGCTTAACGGGGCATAATAGCCGTGGTTGTAGTACACGAAAGCCCCCTCCTTTAGTCCCTGGCAGAGGTCGGTCCGGTAGCCGGATATCTGATTCCAGCCCGTCTGCGGGATCTTCTCTCCCGAAGAAGGGATAAACCGCTTTACATCAATATCAAAAACGCCCAGGCAGGGGGTGTCGCTCTCTTCCGAGTACCGGCAAAGGAGTTGCATGCCTACGCAGGTGCCGAGAAAAGGTTGGGTAAGCGTCGGAATAAGGGTATCCAGTCCTTTTTCCCTCAGGCTCTTCATGGCGGTGCCCGCTTCTCCCACACCCGGGAAAATGATTCGTTTCGCGGCCGTGAGCGCGTCGGGGTCATCGGTCAGTACACTGTTTACGCCCAGTCTTTCCAGGGCGATCATCACCGAGCGGATGTTGCCCGCGTTGTATTTGATAATTGCTACTTCAGGAGCTGTCATCTGTATTTCAAAAGAACAAAAATAAAACCCGACGAAAAGTCGGGTATATTTTGATCGCTAAGTTTGTCAGGAAAAATCTTTAAAATACCAAAACGTATTGATATTTGATGCTAAGATACGGGTTTTGGGAGGAAGAGGCAAAAAAAATACAGTCTTTTTGCCGGGAATCTGCCTAAAGAACCGGCAGTAGATTTCCTTGCGTATTAGGTATTTGAACAATAAATCAATAGATTTGTCCCTGCATTTTCACGAAAACCTTACGTATGCAGGCGCTTATGCCCATGACCATTGACGCGATTCAGGCTCCCATAGTGGAGGAGATGAAAAGTTTTGAGAAGAAGTTCCGGAAATCCATGAAAACGCATGTGATGCTTCTTGATCAGATCATGAAGTATATCATCCACAGGAAGGGGAAGCAGATACGGCCTATGTTCGTGTTTCTTACTGCCGGGGCATTGGGTGGCATCCGCGAGTCTACCTACCGGGGAGCCGCGCTGATTGAACTGCTCCATACGGCCACGCTGGTGCATGATGACGTAGTGGACGAAGCCAATTACCGCCGGGGTTTTTTCTCTGTAAACGCTTTATGGAAAAATAAGATAGCCGTGTTGGTGGGCGACTACCTCCTGGCGAAAGGACTGCTTTTGAGTATTGATAATGAAGATTTCGGACTGCTGAAGCTGGTTTCTACCGCGGTAAGGGAAATGAGTGAGGGAGAACTGCTTCAGATTGAGAAGGCCAGGAAGCTCGATATTACGGAAGACGTGTATTACGAGGTAATCCGCCAGAAGACGGCCACCCTTATCGCGGCCTGCTGCGCAGTAGGGGCGGCATCGGCCGAGCGCACACCTGAGGAAGTGGAAAAAGCCCGCCTCCTGGGCGAGAAAATAGGCATGGCTTTCCAGATTAAAGACGACCTTTTTGACTTCGGAACCGATGAAATCGGCAAACCCACCGGTATTGACATCAAAGAGAAGAAGATGACCCTGCCCCTGATATTCGCTTTAAATAAAGCCGCGTGGAACACCAAAAGGCATATCATTAATCTTATTAAAAACCATTCCAATAAACCGGAAAAGGTAACAGAAGTGATTGATTTTGTGAAGCAGTCGGGCGGACTGGAGTATGCCACGCAGGTGATGCAAAGGTATGTCAGCGAAGCCTTTGAAATCATGGACTGCTTCCCCGAAAGCGCCTATAAGACCTCACTCAGAGGGCTGGTGCAGTTTACAATTGACCGGAAGAAATGAAAAGATTTACTGCGCCCAATGCAGCAGTCTCTCGTACGCGGCGTGTGTTTTATCGAAATTAAAACCGGAAATAACCTGTTCCATCGCCGCCCGGATCTCGGCATTCGCCGGGTTGCCTATACTTCCCACTAAAGTATGATTCAGGGTGCGTAACGGGGTATACGTGCCGTTTTCAATCTCATTTCCTACGCTTCGGTAGGCATCGCGGAAAGGCATGCCTTCTACTACCTTGCGGTTTACATTTTCTACGCTGAACAGCAGATCAAATTTCGGGTCGTTTAACAGATCTGGTTTTACCTGCAAATGGGTGACCATGAAGTCGGCTATGTCCAGGCATTCACAAAACTCATCGAGGGCGGGCAGCAAGACTTCCTTGATAATCTGGAATTCGCGGTGGTAGCCGGAAGGGAGATTAGACTGCACGAAGGCGATTTCGGTGGACAGGCCTTTGAGGCGGTTGGTTTTGCCCCTCAGGATTTCGGCCACGTCCGGATTTTTCTTATGGGGCATGATGCTGGAGCCGGTGGTCATTTCCGCGGGCAGCAATAAAAATCCAAAATTCTGGCTGTTGTACAGGCAGACGTCCATGGCCAGGCGAGAAAGTGTTCCGGCCAGCATGCCCAGCGCCTGAGCCAGTGCGAATTCGGTCTTTCCCCTGGTCATCTGGGCATATACCACATTGTAATTCAGGTCGTCAAAGCCCAGCAGCTCTGTGGTATAGGGTCTGTCGAGGGGGAAGCCCGATCCGTATCCGGCTCCTGAACCAAGGGGGTTCTTGTTGACTATACGGTATACGCCCTGCAATACGGTGAGGTCATCCACCAGGCTTTCGGCGTAGGCCCCAAACCAGAGCCCGAATGAAGACGGCATCGCGATCTGGAGGTGGGTGTAGCCGGGCAGGAGGTCGTTTCTGTGTTCCTCGCTTCTTTGCTGAAGCGTAGTAAAGAGTTGGGTCACGCGGGAAACGATATCCTCAATGCGGCTACGGAAATACATTTTCAGGTCTACCAGTACCTGGTCGTTCCGGGATCTTCCGCTATGGATTTTTTTGCCGGTATCGCCAATACGCTCCGTCAGCATAAACTCTACCTGAGAGTGGACGTCTTCTATCCCGTCTTCGATTCTGAAGCGGCCCGTTTCTATTTCCTCCCTGAAAATCCGGGTACATTCTTCCAGGATCTGACGGAGCTCTCCGCTTTCCAGGAGCCCGGCTTTTTCCAGCATAATGGAATGGGCCATGGAGCCCAGAACATCAAAAGGCGCCAGGAGAACATCCAGTTCCCTGTCTTTTCCTACCGTAAAAGATTCAATGAGCTTATGGGTGGGCTGGGCGCCGTCTTTATGCCAAAGTTTCAAGATTGTCGTATTTTTTGGCAAATATCGGTAAAAAATAACAGGGAAGGGTAGGAGAAGGGGGAAATATGAGGGCGGCTTCTTTTCAGGGAAGCCCTGAGGCAGGGGAGGCATGATTTTTGCTGTGGGTTTTGTTTTAAGAATTTTATATCCAGGTTAATGAGGTGGGTGGTTCCTCTGCTTATTTTTTTCTTTTTCCGCGGCGAACCGGCGTGGACTCAGAATGCCGCCAGAAGCCTCAAGCGGGCGGAAGACCTGAGCAAAAGCCTGGCTTACGCGGGGGCTATTGAAGCCTATGAGAATGTGTTAAAAAGGCCGGGTGAGCTAGGCGCCCAGGATATTTTGCGGGCCCGGTTGGGTCTGGCGGAGGCCTATTATTTTACGCGTGACAATGGCAACGCGGAAAGGGTATACCACGAAGCCCTACAGTCTTTTCCGGTGCTGAAAGGAGAGGGGCTCAACGCCTATAAACGTTATGCCCAGGTACTGGCCGCATTGGGCAAATATTCCGATTCCCGGTTTTTCTGGGAAAAGTACCTGGAATTGAACGAGCACGACCAACGAAGCCGGCAAATGGCGCGCCTGTACGCCCGGCCCGAGGCTCTCTTGCGGAATTCAGACAGTTATAAAGTAGAATATATAGGCCTGAATTCGGGTTCCCCGGAATTTAGTCCCGTGTACTATAAAGACGGGTTGGTCTTTGTATCGGGCCGCACACAGGGAAGGAGTATCCGGCGGGTATTTAACTGGGACAATTCGAATTTCCTGGATCTGTATTATGTAACCGATGAAAAACTGCTGGACCGCGAGGAGCCGTCTGCGGCGGTGCTGGGCGTGGGCGGAGATAATGCCGGTCTCTCCGGTGCGATCGTTCCCGGTACTCCCCTGGGCAAAGATTATTATACACCCGCCACACCCAATGACGCGGTGACCATCGGCCATACGGGAAGCGAGAAAATTTCAGGCAGTACGGGGTATAAGGAAAATCCGATGGTGGTGGCCACCAACTTTTCAAAGAAGCTCAACAGCAAATACCACGAAGGCCCCAGCGTGTTTTACGACCAGGGCAATAAAATCATATTTACCCGAAATGCCCCTTCGGCGGGTAGCTCGATATGGGCGAAGATCAAAGGGGAAGAAGTGACACGATTGAAACTTTTTTCGGCGGAAATGAAAGGGAAAGACTGGGGCAATATCCGTGAACTTCCATTTAACAGCGACGCGTACTCCTGCGGGCATCCCGCCATCAGTGAAGACGGTCGCCTGCTCTTTTTTGTGTCCGATATGCCCGGCGGCTTTGGCGGAACAGACCTCTATTATGTGGTGTTTGCCCAGGGGCGTTGGGGTGTTCCGGTGAATGCGGGACCCAAAATTAACTCGGCCGGTGATGAGCTTTTCCCCTTCCTGGATAAGGAAGGGCATCTCTATTTTGCTTCAGACGGGTTGCCCGGGCTGGGCTCTCTGGATCTGTTTGTGACCCGGGTCAACCTGGCCACAAGAGAGCTGACCGAACCTGTGCGGAACCTCGGTGCGCCGCTCAATTCTCCCTACGATGATTTCGGTATTTTAACCGACAGTGAACGGAGAACAGGCTATTTTAGCAGTAACCGGAAAAGAGGAGGCGCCGATGACGACATTTACCGGTTTACACGCACCGGCCCCCAGTACGGATGCCGTGACCTGGTGGTGGTAGTACGTGACCGCCTGGGGAATCAGCCCCTCGAAAATTTTCGTTTCCGGTACGCGGGTGGGGGTGCCGAAGAAGATGCTACCACAGGGCTGGAGGGAAAGGCCTATCTTTGCCTTCCCGCAGACCGGCGTTTTGTATTTGATTTTGCGCAGGACGGTTACCAAAGCCGGTCTGTAGCTTTTTCAAACCTGGAGTCTTCCGATTTTGAGCCGGATACTTTGGTGGTTGCCCTGGAGAAGCTGGAACCGATGCTTCTGGCAGAAGAGACGCCCAAACCGGAACACACAGAGGGTCGCCTGGTCAACAAGTGGTCTGGTACGCACCATACCTCGTTTCGGGCCGTAGTGACTGACGGAAACGGAATGCCCATTGTGGGCGCGCGGGTCAGGTGGATCAACCAATGCAACGGCACGGTAGAAGAGCGGATGTCGCGAAGTGACGGTACCGTAGAGTTTACCCGCGACCTGGAATGTGACTATGAACTTGTATCTGCCAAGGAAGGGTATGCGTTAAGCCGGGACGAGATCGGGAAAGTAGTACGCAAAACCCTTTTCGGAAAGAAAGTAAGTCAGCCCCTCAGTGCAGGTCTTTTTAACAGTAAGATGTATAAGGTGGGCGACGTGATCCGGCTGGAGAATATATATTATACGTCTGACGACTATAAACTGAATCAGGCCGCCAGGAAGGAGCTGACCCGTCTGGCGGAAACCCTAAAAAAATATCCCGATATGGTCATCGAGGTGACTTCCCATACCGATTCCAGAGGAAGCGCCCTGTCTAATCAGCTGCTTTCCGAGAGGCGGGCGGGAGAAGTCTTCGTTTTTCTGACCCGCTATATAGATAAGGAAAGGATACGGGCGTTGGGTAAAGGGGAATCGGCTCCGGTGAATCAGTGCGGCGACGGCGTACAGTGTACGGAAACCGAACATGCCCGGAACCGGCGTACGGAATTCAGGGTGCTGAGGATGGAGAAGATTTAATGGTCTATGGGCAGTTACAATCTTCCCGGTATCTTTATTTCGTGCGGGTTCGGCAGTACTTCCCGGGTAAGGGAGCGTGTAAGGCGTCTGCTGGATAACTCACTTTTTATCTGTATCGATCCGTGCGAAAAAATCCACAATCACTTTGGGTTTAGCCAGTTCTTCCGCTTCTTCTAACGTAAACCAGGTTCCTTCCAGGGGGATGTCTTTTCCCGGAAGGAAGCAATGCGTAAAGTATATGGTCAGTTTTCGGTGCGACAGGAGGTGGGTGACCGGCGGGAATACCCGTTCAGGTACGGTATTCATGCGCTGGAGCAGGGCAGGGAGTTCTTCGGGTTCCGTTTCCGGGAAGTCGAAGAGGTTTTGCCATATATCGGACGCGGTTCTTTGCTTCATGAAGAAACTTCCCTGATGTTCGAATACGAGATAATGCAGGGCGCGTTCCTGTACTTTGGTCTTCCTGGATTTGTAAGGAATACGGAGGAAGTCTTTTCCGGGATAGGAAAGGCATTCCGCCTGTACGGGGCAAATGTCGCACTTGGGGTTTTTGGGTGTGCAGAGCATGGCGCCGAACTCCATTATGGCCTGGTTATACAGGTCTGGCTCCACTTCGGAAATCAGTTCAAGGGAGAGTTGTCGGATTTCCTGGAGGGTGGAAGGTACATCTACCGGTTTGTCGATGGCGTACAGCCGGCTGATTACCCGGATGGCGTTTCCGTCAATGGCCGGTACCTTTTCTTTAAAGGCGAAGGAGGCGATGGCCGCGGCAGTGTAATCGCCTACCCCTTTCAGGCGGAGAAGCCCGCGGTGGGTATCCGGAAATATTCCGTGGAGTTCCTCCGTGATATAGCGCGCTGTAGCGTGCAGGTTTCTGCCCCGGGAGTAATAACCGAGTCCTTGCCATAACCTCAGGACTTCCTCTTCCGGCGCCCGGGCCAGGTCAAATACGGTAGGGTATTTTTCGGTAAATTTTTCATAGTAAGGCAGTCCCTGGGCCACCCGGGTCTGCTGCAACAGAATCTCAGAAAGCCAAATAAAATACGGATTTCGGGTGTTTCGCCATGGTAAAGTTCGCTTGTTTTTAAGATACCACGATATTATTTTATTTTGTACCATTCTCCGGCTGTAAGGGCATTTTCAGGGAATGCCTGCTTAACTGCTTTATAATTAAATATTTATTTTAAAAAAGATGATAAATATTGTGCTTAAATAATTTTAATCGTGACGAAAGCAGAGGTAATTTCAATTATTTCGGAAAAGACGGGAGTAGATAAAGCAGCCACATCAGCAACTATCGAGGCGTTTTTCGAAACAGTAAAAGAACAATTATCAGGAGGGGAGGCCATTTATGTAAGAGGGTTTGGTAGTTTTGTCAATAAGAAGAGAGCGGAGAAAAAAGCGCGTAACATTTCTAAGAAAACTACCGTTACCGTTCCAGCTCATTATATTCCGAGCTTCAAGCCTTCTAAAGAGTTTGTGGAAGAAGTTAAAAAGAATGTAACAGTTTAATGATGAAAAACGGCCTTAATCCCAGGGTTCATTTCCTGATTATTTCAGGAGCGGCACTACTTTGTTTTGCTTTTCTGATCAGCAGACCTAAAACAGTAGTGAAAGATGAGGTTAAGGCCGTTTCTTCCGACACTCCGGAAGTCAACGAAGAAGAAATCCACATGATGAATCCGGAGGCTGTCCGTCTGGCGGCTGAAATCCGGCAAAAATATGCAACTGACGCCAATCCCCTGAATGTGTACCGGGAGCTGGGGGAAATGTTTTACAGGGCGTCGGTTTTTGACAGTTCGGCGTATTATTTTGAGCAGATTGCCCTCCATAACCCGGGGGTAGAGAACTGGCTCAGGGCGGGAGATGCATATTTGCAGGCGTTCTCGCTTACCCTTAACGCGGCCAAAGCCGAAGACCTGGCCGAAAAGACCAGGGACTCGTACGGTAAGGCCCTGCAGATTGACCCTTCCAACCTGCATGCCCGCACCAATACGGCCCTTACGTATGTAAACTCGGCTAACCCTATGCGGGCCATCAGTATTCTTCGTGAAGTGCTTGACCAGCAACCGAATTACCTTCCCGCCATTATCAGCATGGGGAAACTTTCCATGCAGTCGGGGCAATTCGATAAGGCCGTGGAGCGCTTCAAAGAAGTGCTGCGGATTGACAAACAAAATATGGACGGCAAGATAGGTCTGGCCTACAGTTATATCGAGTTGGGTAAAACGGAAGACGCCCGGGTACTGCTCAATGAGCTACTGGAAGAAGATATTGACCCGGTAGTAAAAGATGAAGTAAGAAAAACTTTGAATAATTTAAAATAAATTATTACTTTTGCAGTCCCAAAAAGATTTGAGACATTTAAAATATTAAGATTATGCCTTGCGGAAAGAAAAGAAAAAGACATAAGATGTCGACTCACAAGAGAAAGAAACGTCTGAGAAAGAACCGTCATAAGAAGAAATAATCAGGACTTAAGGTATATACTACGATAAAAGTAGGAGGTAAGCAGCTTTGGTCTGCTTACTTTTTTTGTTAAAATTTTCAATACTAGTATCGGTTTTTGATCAGATAGTAGTATCTTTACTTCTATAGCCCCGTACCTTTTCTTGAGTAACGAATTATACATATCCGCCACCCCCAAGGGAGACAGAATAGCTTTAGTCCGTAATAAGCGGCTCATTGAATATCATGTTGATGAGACAGAGCATCATTTTGCAGTAGGGGATATTTATTTTGGTACTGTAAAGAAGGTGGTTTCAGGGAATAACGCGGCCTTTATCGATATCGGGCATGAGAAAGATGCTTTCCTGCATTACCATGACCTGAGTCCGCATATCCTCTCCTTAATCAAGTTTACGAAAGACGTTATCGCCAAGCGGCCGGTAAGTCCGAGACTGAAAGGTTTCAAAGCGGAAACCCAGATTGAAAAGCAAGGCAAGATCAGCGATGTGCTGAGCAAGAATATGCCCATTCTCGCCCAGGTGGTGAAGGAGCCGATTTCGTCTAAAGGTCCCCGTCTTTCCTGCGACATTTCTATTGCCGGAAGATATATTGTGCTGGTACCGTTCAGCAATTCCATTAATATTTCGAAAAAGATTACCAGTAAGCAAGAGCGTCAGCGCCTGCATAAGCTGATCTCCTCCGTAAAGCCCGAGAATTTTGGGGTGATTGTACGTACGGTGGCGGAAAATATGGACGTGGAAGACCTGCAACGCGACCTGGAGCATTGTATTGAAAAATGGGAAAGCGGTGTGCGCGCCCTGAGAAACGCGGCTCCGCGTGACCGGGTGGTTTCGGAAATGGACCGGGCGGCCTCTATCCTCCGGGATATGCTCAACGATGATTTTGACTCGATTGTGGTAGACACCCGGGAATCTTACGATAAGATCAAGAACCTGCTGCATGCCATTGCTCCCCAGAAAGAGAAAATTCTAAAACTTCACCAGGGGAAATCGAAGATTTTTGAACACTACGGTATTGAAAAGCAGCTGAAGTCGCTTTTCGGGCGGACCGTTACCCTACCCGGTGGCGGATACCTGGTGATTGAACATACCGAAGCCCTGCACGTGATTGACGTGAACAGCGGCAATAAGGCCAGCTCTGAACCCAATCAGGAAGCTACCGCCCTGAACGTGAACAAAGAAGCGGCCGCGGAGATCGCCCGTCAGCTGCGTCTGCGGGATATGGGGGGTATAGTGGTGATAGACTTCATTGATATGAAGAAGGTGGAGAACAAGAAGGCCATCCACGAAGTGCTCCGTGAGGAGATGAAAGGGGACCGTTCTAAATACACCATTCTGCCCATTTCCAAGTTCGGCCTGTCGCAAATTACACGGCAGAGGGTAAGACCGGAAATTAATGTAGATACCCGGGAGACCTGTCCCACCTGCGGAGGTACAGGAACCATACAGGCCAGTATTTCGGTGACCGATCAGATCGAAAATCACCTGGAACACCTGCTTCTGAAACAAAATGAGGCCAAGGTGACCATCATGGTACATCCTTTCGTATATGCGTACTACAAAGAAGGACTGATTTCCAGACAGATGAAGTGGTTCTTCAAATACAAGAAATGGGTGAACCTGGTCAAAGACTCTACTTTGGGCCTGATGGAATACCACTTCCTCGACAAAAACGGGGAGGCGTTTGAGCTGCACAGCTAATCACCATTTTTCGTATTCGAATTTCCAGTAATTCAGTAGTTTTTCTCCTTCGTATTGTTTTCTGGCGGTAATTAAACGACCTTCATAAGTCATTATTCTCAGGTCATCTACTTGTCCGCGGTAATCAATAGAGGTATATTTTGTGTTGTTGCCCAAGGAGTCGTATTCGTAGAGCTTCTTAGTGCTTAATCCCCCTATCCATTCGTTTTTCAGCATGCGCCCGGCGTCGTCGTACGTGTATTCGGCCTGGTCAATTTCTTCTCCCAGGTAATCGATCCATTTGGAATGGATATGCCGGTTTTGGTTGTCGTAGGTTTTCACTTCTCTTTCTCCGGAGTCGGAATCATTAGACAGGATGAGTATTTCGGTGTTATTGCCTTGTTTGTTGTATTTGTGCTGGTATTCGTAGAAATACTGGCCGTCGCGGTACCGCGTACGGGAGAGCAGCTTACCGTCTGGGCGATACCGGTATTTTTCAAAGGGTTCGCATTTGCCGCCGGGATAGCAGGCCTGGTAGCTGATGAGGTTATTTTTGGTGTCGTAAATGTAACGGATATTCAGGAATTCGGGGCCGCTGCCGTAGGCGGTGAACACCGAACGGGCCAGGTGGGCGGTATTGTATTCGTAGCGATTGGTTTCGGCCAGGGTGTCGCCTGAAAAGATTTCTTTGCGCAGGAGACAACCTGTGGTATCGTAATGCGAAATGATGAAGGGCTTGCAATTTTGTCCGTCGGCGTCACAGGTCAGCTGGGTTCGGGTTTTGATGTGATAGGATTGCATCAGGGTGTCGATGCCGATGGGTGTTTGAGCAAAAGAGAGTGTAGCAATAAGAAGGAAAGCAAGTGTTTTAAGAACCATATTGACTTGTTTTTGTGCAAAAATACCGATTTTGATCATAAGATCTGTTGTTTTTTTATGCCGATGTATTCCCGGGCGATGTGCATGCCGAGCTTTTCGGGCGGTGTAACTATGGCGCGTATGCCCGCTTTTTCCAGCTCCCGGGCCAGCAGCCTGCCTTTGTATAACTTGTCGGCGTTCACGGCCCGCTCATAGATGGCGGGCAAATCCGGGGCTTCGGTTTGCAGTAGCTCCCGGGCCTGGGAGTCTTCAAAGAAAACCACTACCAGGAGGTGATGCCTTGCCATATCTTTTATATAACGAAAATTTCGTCTTAAAGCGTTTTCTGAATCGAAATTTGTGAAGAGGAAGATCAGGCTACGCCGCTGTATATTGGCCCGGATAAACTTGTAAAGGTGTTCAAAATCAGATTCCAGGAAGCCGGTGTCGAGTTTGTAGAGAAACTCATTGATTTTTCCGAATTGCCGCCATTCTTTCGCGGCGGGCAGAAATTCGCTTTGCTGGTGCGCGAAGGCCAGGATGCCCGCTTTGTCGTGGGTAGCGATAACGGTTCGGCTCAGAGAAAGGGCCGCATTGATCGCGTAATCGAGTAAAGTACGTTGATGAAAGGGCATTTTCATGGTGCGGCCCATGTCTATGGCACAATAGATGTCCTGGCTTCTCTCGTCCTGGTAGCGGTTCAGCATGAGCTGTCCGCGCCGGGCGGTAGCTTTCCAGTTGATATGCCGGTGGTCATCTCCGGGCGCATATTCTTTGATCTGTTCAAATTCCAGACTCTGTCCTATTCTCCGGATATCGCCGGGCGACCGGTTTTCGGCTGCAATATGGAGGCGCATGGCGGGAAACCGCAGGAAAGAAGGGTAGCAAGCCGTGGTTTGCGTAGACGCTATCTCTTCTTTGCGTGCCAGTAGTCCGCCGTAGCGCACACGGATCAACAGCACGGCGGGGCCCCAGGTATACTCGCCCCGCAAAACGGGGGTAATGGGATAGGCCGTGTGGAGTTCCTCCCCGGGAGCCAGGAGGTAGTTTTCCTGAAAATGGTAGAGTTGCAGCTGGTAAGGGAGGTTTTCGATGAGCTGTACGCGAAGGGAAAGCCTGCCCGTATTGTGAAAGGTGACCGGGATGGAATTGACGTCTCCATGGCTCAGTCTGGGTGGCAAATTTCGGGTAAAATTAACTGGTGATTTTACAATGAACAGGAGAAAAAAATCGCGAATAATGAGGATTACAGTGGCGATCAACACCCCGAAGGCGACCCGGTAGGCTATCTCAGACAGCAGGCCGAACATAAAGAGCAGGGAAGCCAGAGCCAGGAGATAGAAAGTGAGG
The DNA here is from genome assembly GCA_040394705.1 of Leadbetterella byssophila. GTDB lineage: Bacteria > Bacteroidota > Bacteroidia > Cytophagales > Spirosomataceae > Leadbetterella > Leadbetterella byssophila_B. Next base: position 1,458 of record JBEBRS010000066.1, on the reverse strand, counting down.
GCAGTAAAGTGAATTTTTCGGAACATCACCGTGGAATTTCAATGCCTGCCTGCAGGCTGTGGAGTACTTCTTCTTCGGTGATGCCTTCCATTTCGGCTTCGGGCGTCAGCACGATACGGTGCCCTAGTACGGGCGGTACTACGGCTTTGATGTCTTCCGGGATCACGAAATCACGGCCGGAGATGGCGGCTAGGGCCTTGGAGGCATGCATGAGGGCGAGGGCAGCCCGGGGCGAAGCCCCCAGGGTGATCATTTTGTGATGCCGGCTGGCCTGGGCGAGGTCGGCTATCCATTTCAGCAGGGGTTCTTCCAGAATGACCTGGTGGACCAGTTTTCGCAGGCGTACCAGTTTTTCGGTAGAAATAACGGGCTCTACGGTAGCGGAAAGGTGGGCCTGGAGGTGGGTATTGAAGCGGCGGAGCAGGTCCAGCTCTTCTTCAGGACCGGGGTATCCTACCTTTATTTTCATCAGGAAGCGGTCCAGCTGGGCTTCGGGAAGGCGGTACGTGCCTTCGTGTTCTACCGGGTTTTGGGTGGCGATCACCACGAAGGGATCGGGCATGAAACGGGTATTCCCGTCTATGGTTACCTGTCTTTCTTCCATCAGTTCAAAGAGGGCTGCCTGGGTTTTGGCGGGTGAGCGGTTGATTTCATCCACCAGGATCAGGTTGCAGAAAACCGGACCGGGTTTGTACTCAAATTCCAGGGTTTTCGGGTTGAATACCGAGGTGCCGAGGATGTCCGAAGGCATCAGGTCGGGGGTGAACTGAAGGCGTTTAAATGAGCCGTCAATGGTTTTGGAGAGTAATTTGGCGGTGAGGGTTTTGGCTACGCCGGGTACCCCTTCCAGAAGCGCGTGCCCATGGCATAGCAGGCAGATGACGAGGAGTTCGAGGTTTTGTTCTTGTCCTACAATCACCTTTCCTACCTGGGTTTTGATGTCGCTTACCGCTTGGTTCAGCTCCGTGAGTTCCAGTCGGTTATTGAATGTTGGTTCTGTCATTGATATATAAATTTATAAACAAGTCTGTAAAATTCGGTTAGGGTGCGGTCGGAAACTTTTTCCCGGAGGAGGGGGAGCATCTCGGTGAGGCGCAGGACTTCCTCCGGAGATTTGCCCGTTTTCTGACTGATGGCCGATACATTTTCCGGGATCAGCTCCCGGGCTTGTATGCGGTAGGTGTGGTAGAGATGGTCAAGCAGGTGAAGGCGGATTTTGCGGGCGATGGCGGTGTTGTCTTTCCGCCTGCGGTGCAGGTCTGCGATGGCGGCGGAAAACGCCATGGAATCATTTTGTATTTCAGGGAGCTGCTCTACCGGCTGACGCATCCTGCGGCCGTAGTTGAATACAAACAGGAGGGTGCCGGCCAGGGCGGTGAAGACGGCCCATTGCAGTGGAGGATGCTTTTTCACGAGATCCGAAAAAAAAGTTTTTCCCTGGGGCGGAGGCGGGTCTCT
>JBEBRS010000065.1:0-13816 GCA_040394705.1 Leadbetterella byssophila | reverse complement strand
GTTGATAATTTATGAACAATGTACTAATTGATCCGTTGTCTCGAATTCTACCGATAGCATGGGCGAAAAGCTCCGCTACCGATATCACTTTTACTTTGGGGTTGTCTTGCCTCAGCGGGATGGAATCGGAAACGATCACCTCCTCGAATACCGAGTTGGCGATGATTTCGTGCGCTTTGTAAGAAAACACCGGGTGGGTGGCTACCGCTCTGACCGACTTTGCTCCTTTCTCCAGGATCAGCTCGGCCGCCTTACAGATGGTACCCCCGGTGTCGATCATGTCGTCGACCAATACCACATTGGCGTCTTTTACATCCCCGATGAGCTGCATGCTGGCAATCTGGTTCGCTACTTTTCTTTGCTTGTCGCAGATCACGATATCCGCGTCAAAAAAGCTGGCAAATTTCCTTACCCGGGACACCCCGCCCACATCCGGAGAAGCGAAAATGAGGTTGTCGATCTGTTTCTCCTTCAGGTAAGGTACAAAAACCGAAGTACCTTCCAGGTGATCTACAGGGATGTCAAAAAAGCCCTGGATTTGGCCCGCATGAAGGTCTAAGGTCATGATCCTGTCGGCTCCCGCTGCGGTCAGCATATTGGCTACCAGTTTGGCGCCAATGGCTACACGTGGACGGTCTTTCCTGTCTTGACGGGCATAACCGTAATAGGGAATCACCGCTACCACATAATGTGCCGAAGCCCTTCTGGCCGCGTCAATCATCAGCAGAAGCTCCATGAGGTTGTCCGCATTCGGAAAAGTACTCTGAACGAGAAAAACGTCACAGCCCCGTACGGACTCTTCAAAGTTTACCGATATCTCGCTATCGGCAAAGCGCTGAATAGACACCTTTCCCAGTTCTTTCCCGTAATAATAAGCTACTTTTCCGGCTAAATACTGAGAATTAGTTCCGGAAAAGATTTTAACTTCTGCCATGAGGTCTTTTGAAAAGTGCTGCAAAGGTAGGAAAAATAATACGAAGTATTAAGGCACTTTTAAAAAATTAATATTATTTTGCAGCTGGATTCTTACAAAAAATACGTTTAAGGGAAATGCAACTGTCACTGATAGATGAAATCCCCGGGTTCAATAAAGCCTATTTCCTCGATGTATATGCCGAGGCGCTTTATGACAGCGGGAAGATGCGGCTGAAAACCATTAACGGGCAGCAGGTGCCTGAAGACCTCAGCGTGAGCATTGCCAGCCGGTTTATTTCGAAGTATCCGGAGGGAACCATTTACAAATTGGATACCCGTCTGGTCAATAAAGGAGGGAAAAAGCCCTATTTTGTGGCGCTGAAAGCAAAAACGGTAGAAAGAGCCATTGAATTCTTTGACTACAACCTCAAAGTGCAATACGGCTTTGATCAGGAATTTTTATTTCAGAAAGCCCACAGGTAAGCAGGGTGAAATAGCGGTGCCAGGGAGTACTGTCTGTGTGTCCTGACGGAGGTGGGGTATGTCCGATCCGCACGGTTTGAAACTTCTCTTCCATGGCACGGTAAGACGCACTAAAAGGGGTAATCTCTCCAAAAAGTACCAGTTCAGATGCGGATGCCGGCAAGCCCGGAAGATTCCGGATAGGGATCTTTTCGATATTCAGGAACTTGTTTTTTCCCTTCATAGTATATAAGGTTACAAAGTGGTCGGAAACCATTCCCATGGTCAGGTGGGTGTATTTTTGGGCAAAATACCCCGCCTGTATAGCCAGGGAAGACGGGGTGCCAAGGCCGGGGTACAGCGTCGTAAAGAGGCGGGTTACCTTTTTCGGAGTGCCGCTTACGAGATAATGGTCGGAAACCGCTCCGGAATACATATCAAAATCCTTTACGGATGCGGAAGGATAAGCGAGCGCCAGGTAACTGTCGGCCAGAGAAGGCCGGTAGAAGGGGGCTGGCACCAGGGTATGGATTTCAAAATCAGACAGCAGTTGAACACTTTTCCAGGAAGGATGGCCCAGGAAAGGGTGGTGCTCAATCAGGGCAGTGCATCGCGACAAGCAGGCCGTCAGATCGTGGCCCTGGCCCAGGAAATGGTCCTCCAGTACAAGGAGTTCGTCTCCGTATTTTACTGTGAAACGAAGCCGGGAATACTGGACCTCCAGAGTCAGGTCGTACCGTTCGGTATATTCGGCGGAAAATCGTTCGTCTGTAATTTTGAAAGTATTGTTCGTCATGAGTTTGGGGTTATGAGCTGTGAGCTTAGAGCTATAAGCTTTTAGTTCTTGTTTTTTTTGGGAAATACCGTTTCCTTCAGAAATGCGGGGCATTGCCCGGCGGGTATGCGAACCAGTTCGTCTTCCGTAAACCAGTGCAGTTCGGTCAGGATATTCCCTTCGGGGTCTGAACCCAGTACCGGTTCCGGGTCGGATGCGGACACCCGGAAGTACAATTCTACCGCATGAAGTTTCCCGGCGATATGTTCGTGAATACGGAGCAGTTCATGAACCGTGACCTCGAGGTGGGTTTCTTCCCGGTACTCCCGCTGTAATCCCCTCACCACGTCTTCGCCCGGTTCCAGTCCGCCGCCCGGGACATTCCAGAAGGTGTTTTCCGGGTTCAGGAGGCGGTGATTAAGCAGCAATACCCGTTCTCGTATGCGCAATACTCCGCAAGCCCGCAAGCGGATCCGTTGGCCGTATAGGGTTTCAATGGTTGTCATTACATGTTTTTTCGGTAGGATTTCCCGTATTTCAACTTCTTTTCGGCCTGAATATCCCGCCGTTTGTTCACTTTTTTGTTTTTGTCCAGTTTTTCATGGAAGGCGGGGCCGGCAGCCTCCCGTTTGATTTTGGGTAACCTGATCTCTTCATGTTCGGTTTCGAAGGGGAGGAGCTGTTCCTCAATTTCGATATAAGCGGGTAAAGGGAGGCGCGTGAGCTGAAGGCGGTACATGGCTTCGATCTCTCCGAAGGCTTCCTCTTCCCGTTCACTCACCAGGCTGATGGCCGTGCCGAAGCTTTCGCCCCGGCCCGTACGGCCTATCCGGTGGATATAATCGTTTTTTTCTTCGGGAATATCCATATTCACTACATGGGTGATTCCCCGGATGTCCAGTCCCCGGGAGCCGATATCCGTAGAAATAAGCGTGCTTACCGTTCCCTCTGAAAATTCCTTGATGGCCCGGAAGCGGTAATTCTGGGATTTGTTGGAGTGAATCACTTCCAAGCCCTCTATGCCCCGGGTTTTTAATTCCTGGTACAAGAGGTCTGCCGCTGATTTCTGCGCCACAAAAACCAGGTTTTTTTTCATTTCTTCATCGTTGGCCAGAAGAAGTTCCAGGAGGTTGATTTTGGTGAGAAAATTGGGCGCCGAGTAGGTTTTCTGGCGGATGTTTTCCAGGGGTGTTCCTATGTCAGCGTCTTCTATGACTTCGGGCGATTTAAAAATATCGTGAATCAATTCTTCCACTTCTTCCGAAATGGTAGCGGAAAACAACAGGTTTTGCCTTTTTTCGGGGATTTTATTGAAAATAAGGTCGAGCTGAGGCCGGAAACCGAGATCCAGCATCATGTCAAATTCATCGATAACCAGTTTTTTGATGTTTTTCACTTTCAGGATACCTGCCGCGGAAAGGTCGGTGAAGCGGCCTGGGGTGGCCACCACCATATCGCAGCCATTCAGCAGTTCGGCCGCCTGGGTTTTCATATTGACACCGCCATACACGCCGATGACGTCAAAACTCATGTAGGGGGTGAGCGATCTCACACTTTCCACAACCTGCATGACCAGTTCACGGGTAGGCACCAGCACCAGTATTTGCGGAAGTTTGTCTTTGCTGAAGGTCCACATTCTTAACAGGGGCAATAGGTAGGCGAAAGTCTTGCCTGTGCCCGTGCGTGCTATACCCGCCAGGTCTTTGCCTGACATCACCGCCGGGAATATTTTTTCCTGGATGGATGTGGGGGAAACCAGGCCCAGGTCGTTTAGGGCATTCAGCAGGGGCTTGTGAAGATTGAGGTCGGAAAATTGCATAAGAACTAATCTGAATAATTTTACAAATTTAATTGATTTCATGCGTATATTGGTGACTTAATTCAGTTAATAGCTCGTAGCTCACAGCGCATAGCTCACAGCACAAAATTAAACGTATGAAGAAAACACTTTTGCTCCTTTTGTTGCCCTGCTTTATTTTTGCTCAGAAATCAAAGCCGGTATCTCTTTTTAATGGTAAAAACCTGGACGGATGGGTCATTTACGGTACGGAAAAATGGTATGTGGAAGACGGTCTCCTGGTTTGCGAGAGCGGGCCGGATAAAGGTTACGGGTACCTGGGAACGGAAAAATCGTACAAGGATTTTGAGCTTACGCTGGAGTTTTTTCCGGAAGATAACGGGAATAGCGGGGTGTTCTTCCATTCCAGTATTGAAGGAACCAAGGTGAGCGGATGGCAGGCCGAAGTGGCCCCTCCGGGACACTTTTCCGGCGGGATTTACGAGTCGTATAAAAGGGGCTGGCTGATTAAGCCGGACAAAGAACTGGATAACGTAAAAATGAATACCTGGAATTCCATGAAAATCAAAGTGCTTGGTGATGAAGTGACCACCTGGGTAAACGGGGTGCAGATGGTGACGCTGAAAGACCCGGTATTTGCGGATTCGGACGGTAAGATCGCTTTACAGATTCATGACGGTGGGGGGATAAAAGTGAAGTGGAGAAACATGAAGATCAAGACTTTGAAAGCGAAGTAAATTGTAAATTTCTATTTTTTTATATTTAACATGGCAGAAAACACAGAAAAACTAAAAATCCTGCAATCCACACTTGACAAGCTGGACAAGTCATTTGGTAAGGGAACGGTGATGCGCCTTAGCGACACCAAAGTATTGGATGTGCCCGTGATTTCTACGGGTTCATTAGGATTAGACCTCGCGTTGGGGGTAAACGGATTACCCAAAGGAAGGGTGGTAGAGATCTACGGTCCGGAATCTTCCGGTAAAACCACGCTGGCAATGCACGCTATAGCCGAAGCCCAGAAGCAGGGCGGAATAGCGGCTTTCATTGATGCGGAACACGCATTTGACCGCCTGTATGCAGAGAAACTGGGTATTGATACCAAAAATCTGCTGATTTCTCAGCCGGATTATGGAGAGCAGGCCCTGGAGATTGCAGAGCATCTGATCGCTTCAGGTGCTATTGATATTTGTGTGATTGACTCCGTGGCGGCGCTGGTGCCTAAGGCAGAGCTGGACGGGGAGATGGGCGACAGCAAGATGGGGCTACAGGCCCGGCTGATGTCGCAGGCCCTCAGAAAGCTGACCGGTACCATCAATAAGACGGGTTGTACCTGTATTTTTATCAACCAGCTTCGCGATAAGATCGGGGTGATGTTTGGGAGTCCGGAGACCACTACCGGGGGTAACGCCCTTAAATTCTATGCCTCCGTTCGGATCGATATCCGGCGAATAGGGCAGATCAAAGACAACGACAGCAATATTATAGGTAACCGTACCCGGGTGAAAGTGGTCAAAAACAAAGTAGCACCGCCGTTTAAGGTGATTGAGTTTGATATCATGTACGGCGAAGGGGTGTCGAAGTCAGGAGAGGTGTTAGACCTCGCCGTTGACCTGGATATTATCAAAAAATCCGGTTCCTGGTTCTCGTACGGTGCCGACCGTCTGGGGCAGGGCCGTGACGCGGTAAAAAGCCTCATTAAGGATAATCCTGAACTGATGGCCGAGCTTGAAGAGAAGATCAAAGCTACGGTGGCCGGGAACGCCGATGCGTTGATGGATAAAAATGCTGACGGAGAGTCAGACGACTAAAATTCCGTTAAGTAAATGTTAAGGTGTTCCAATGGGACACCTTTTCTTTTAACTTGTCTCCCCTTTTTGGGTCTAATCTATAGTTTTTAAGTAGATTCTATCGTTAACTATAAAAAGCAACTGTATTGAAATTCAGAATTCTCGTATGCGTTTTGCTTTCCCTGTTGTTTTTGGGGTTTCGTCAGAATAATTTCCAGATGGGGGAAGAATACCATTACCGGGTCAAGTATGGCATACTGACCATCGGTTCGGCCAATGTGGGTGTAGATACCCGCATTTACCAGGTAAATGGCCTTCCTTGTTATAAAATTCATATTTTGGGCCGGACGGAAGGGATTACCGACCTGTTTAAGGTGAGGAATACCTACACTACCTATATGGATACGGTCCATTATTTGCCTCAGAAATTTGAGTACAGCGCCCGGGAAAACAATTACAGGCGTGATCAGGTACTTTATTTTGACCACAACAAGAACGTGGTGGTGAAGAAGGAGGAAGAATCGGTAGATACCTACAGTGTGCCGAAAAATATTCACGATGTGATTACCGGATATTATTCGCTGCGGCACGTCGATTTCTCCCAGTATACGATAGGGCAAACCTATTCCGCTCCGCTTTTCTTCGATGACGAACATTACCGGTTCAGGGTGAAATACGCAGGCAAGGCTGCCATTAGAACCCGGTTTGGGAAGATTAATGTTTTGAAATTAAACCCCGTTTTACCCGACAATAAACTCTTTAAGGGCGAAGACGCCATTCGGGTATGGGTTAGTGACGACCGTAACCGGGTACCGGTGAAAATCGAAGTGGATTTCTCTTTCGGAACCATTGTGATGGAAATGCGGAAGTACAAAAAGAATCTTTTCCCCTTTGAATTTAGCAAGTAGGGGGCATCGCGCGTACATTTTTTGATACCCCATAGGGGTTAATAGTATAGTAAAAACTTCACCGACAGGTATTGAAAACATTGGGTTGTGGACTTTTTATTTCTTTAACTCCACTTTTTTCTTCTGTCATTGTAAGGTTTTCTGTTTTTTCTTCTACCTTTGCACCATTATTTTTTAACCTGCTGTAAACGCTATTCTTCCTAATCCTGAAATTCAGTTCTGTATTACGGAAAGGGAATAGCACAGCTCAAAAAAAACACAATGAAAATAGCCGTAGTAGGTACCGGGTACGTAGGTTTGGTGACCGGAACATGTTTTGCCGAGACAGGGAACGAAGTCACCTGTATCGATATTGACCAGGCGAAAGTAGACAGCCTGAAAAAGGGAAAGATTACGATTTATGAGCCGGGACTCGAGCCCATTTTTGACCGGAACCGTAAAGACGGAAGGTTGAAATTTACGACTGAATTGGAAGAAGGGATTAAGGAAGCCGAAGTGATTTTCCTGGCGCTACCTACTCCTCCGGGAGAAGACGGCTCCGCCGACCTGAAGTATATCCTGGGCGTAGCAGACCACATCGGTAAGGTGCTGGATCATTATGCCGTGATTGTGGATAAAAGCACGGTTCCGGTGGGTACCGCTGAGAAAGTACATGCCAAGGTAGCTGCGAATGCGAAAACCGAATTTGATGTAGTCTCTAACCCGGAGTTTTTGCGGGAAGGGGTAGCGGTAGAAGACTTTATGAAGCCCGACCGTGTAGTGGTAGGGACGACCTCCGAAAGGGCGAAAGCCATCATGGAGAGGTTGTACGCGCCGCTGGTAAGGCAGGGGAATCCTATAATCTTTATGGACGAACGCTCGGCGGAAATGACCAAATACGCCGCTAACTCTTTCCTCGCCATGAAAATTACGTTCATGAACGAGATGGCCAACCTTTGTGAGCTGGCAGGCGCTAATGTAGATAACGTGCGGAGAGGTATTGGTACAGATAGTCGTATCGGTAAACGTTTTCTGTTCCCGGGTATCGGGTACGGGGGAAGTTGTTTCCCGAAAGATGTGCAGGCCCTGGGAAAAACCGCCCAGGAGTTTGACTATGATTTCCGGATTCTGAAATCCATTATGCTGGTCAATGAGAAGCAGAAAGTGAAGCTGATTCCTCGGGTGAAGGAGTATTTTGGAGGAGATTTAAAAGGGAAAACCATTGCCTTATGGGGACTCGCTTTCAAACCGTATACCGACGACATCCGGGAGGCACCATCTCTTTACAACATCAAAGCGCTGAAAAGAGCCGGAGCAAAAGTGGTGGTGTTTGACCCCGAGGCCGTAGCTAACGTGAAGAAGGAAATCGGTAAGAAGGTGAAGTATGCCTCGAGTATGTACGATGCGCTGGAAGGTGCCGATGCCCTTATGATTATGACCGAATGGCCTGAATTCAGAACACCGGATTTTAAGAAAGTAGAGGAAAAATTGAAAAATAAAGCGATCTTTGACGGGCGTAACCTGTATGACCTGGAAGAAATGAATGAACTGGGTTTTGATTATTTTTCAATAGGCAGGGAAGCAGTAAGAGTAAGTAAATAATGAAGTAGTGTTTAGTTCCGAGTTCCGAGTTGCGAGTAGTTAGTACCCGGCACCCGGAACTCCCTACTCATCACTCCCTACTCAAAACCAAGTATCTATGAAACGAATACTAATTACCGGTGGAGCAGGCTTTCTCGGCTCTCACCTTTGCGACAGATTCATTAAAGAAGGTTACCATGTGGTGGCCATGGATAACCTGATTACAGGCGACCTGAGGAATATCGAGCATCTTTTTAAACTGCCGAACTTCGAGTTCTATCATCACGATGTGAGTAAGTTTATCCATGTACCGGGCGACCTGGATTATATCCTGCATTTTGCCTCACCGGCCAGTCCGATAGACTACCTGAAGATCCCGATTCAGACGCTCAAAGTGGGTTCTCTGGGTATTCATAACTGCCTGGGACTGGCGCGGGTAAAGAAGGCCCGCGTGCTGATTGCTTCCACTTCGGAAGTATACGGTGACCCCCAGGTGCATCCCCAGACAGAAGATTACTGGGGGCATGTAAACCCGGTGGGGCCGCGTGGAGTATATGATGAAGCCAAACGCTTCCAGGAAGCCATGACCATGGCCTATCATACCTATCACGGTGTGGAAACCCGGATTATCCGGATCTTTAATACCTACGGACCGCGGATGCGTTTGAATGACGGCCGTGTATTGCCGGCCTTTATCGGACAGGCCTTGCGGGGAGAAGACCTCACGATCTTTGGTGACGGTTCCCAAACGCGGTCGTTTTGCTACGTGGCAGATCTCGTAGAAGGCATTTATCGTTTACTTTTGTCTGATTATCCTCATCCGGTGAATATTGGTAATCCTTCCGAAATCACGATCAAAGATTTTGCAGAGGAAATCATTAAACTGACGGGTACAGATCAGAAGGTGGTGTACAAAGACCTGCCCAAAGACGATCCGAAGCAGCGTCAGCCCGATATTACCAAAGCCCGCGAAATCCTGGGCTGGGAACCTCAGGTAGACCGGGCGGAAGGATTGAAGCTTACCTACGAATACTTCAGAAATCTGCCGAAAGAAAGACTTTTTGAAGAAGCGGCTCACCGCGAGTTTTAAAAAATACGAATGGCCGGAAAGTGGGATTCCGGCCATTCGCATTATAAAAGATCTTGATTAAGAATCAATTCTCAGAAAATCGCCCGCTTTGTTAAATTCAAGCTCCAGCCGATTGTCCAGTTTGACCTGCTGGCGGTTGTCGTCGCGCTCCCACTCCACAATGGCAGCGTCTGCGTAGTTGGTCTTTACATAACTTAGAATCTTTTCCGGTATCACCGACTCCGGCAGTACGGTACGGGACTCAATGGAAGTAACTTCGTGTTTTTTGTTGAACTCCAGGGTAATATTCCCCTCAAGGATCACATCATACGACTTTGACAATCCGTCCCGGTCTTTTAGCGCCTGAATAACTTTGGCGGAAGGAAAGTGGGTATTCAGGTAAGTGGTGATGGCCGAAGGAATCTCATTTTCCGTTAGCACCTTCTGGCCTTTACACGCCGTTATGCACCCGATAGACACCAGCATTAAAATGAACGATAGTTTTTTCATGATATATTTGATTTAGTTAATTGGTTACTCAGCTATCTATTTTTATAAAATTTCCATCGGTATCGAACTCCAGTTCCAATCCGTTGGAGATCTCCACCTCGTACGATTTCCGATCCTTTTCGATTTTAACTACTTCATTGTTCGGGAAGCTCTTCCTGATGTAGGTCATGATCCTCTCCGGAATAAAGCGGGTGGGGATAGGGTGTCGGTTACCATCAACCTCTTTCCAGTCGCCTTTCCGGTCAAACTTGATTTTCAGCTTATCAGGAAACCATACCTTGTATTCAATATCCATCAGGTCTTCGGTTTCTTTGAGAATATCCCTGATTTTTTCCTGATTAAAATTTTGCTGAATAAAAGACCGTGCTTTCTGCGGAAGGTCACTTAGGTTTACTTTCTGCCCTTTTTGTGCCCGCACCGTTTCTGAAAGCAAGCAAAGCAGAATTACGGATAAGAATACTCGCATCATTATTCAGTGTTTTGATGATACAAAGTTCAGGGGTGATTCGGGAAAGAATTGGGAAAGATGGCCTTGTTTCAAAAAAAAACTAGTCTGTTATCTTTTTCGTGGAGACAGTAAATACATGCAGTCCGTCACGGTAAGTATAATCCAGGCGGAGCTCAGGGTAAGTTTTAATAATACTTTCCACGATAGACAGTCCCAAGCCTGAGGAGTTATTATCTGCCGAATATTTATAAAACCGGTCAAAAATATGGGCAGGATTCAGGGGCGGGAAGGTGCTGGTATTAGAGACACTAAATTCATTTCTAAGGATACGGACTTCTATGCTTCCCGGGTCAGTATTGTAACGGATGGCATTCCGGAGCAGGTTGGATACCAGGATGATCATCAGGTGACGATTCGCATTGAGCATAAAGCTCTCCCGGTTTTGGAGGGTGAGGGTTAAATTTTTGAAATGAATGATTTCGTCTAAGTCTGCTATTACCTCATCCAGAACAGCACGGATATTGATCGTTTCTACTTCCTCAAACTGGCGGTTCTCTATCCGGGAAAGCATGAGTAGGGATTTGTTCAGGTTTACCATGCGGAGAAGTGATCTTTTTGCTTCCCCGATTTCCGTACTTTGCGCTTCGTTCAGGTCGCCGTTTTCCAACAGAAGATCCAGTTTACTGATGGTGACAGCCAGAGGGGTCTGAAGCTCGTGGGATGCATTTTCAATGAATTGTTTTTGTCTTTGAAAAAGATTTTCATTCCGGTAAATCATTTCCTGTATTTTCTGGTCGAGGATAATGAACTCGCTTACGGTGCTGTGGACCGGCTTTACCTGAGAACCGCTTCCGAACCGGTAGTTCTGGAGCTCGTTTATAAGGTTTTTCAAGGGTTTCAGTACCCTTTCCAGGATGAAATTGTTAACGACAAATAAGGTAAGAACGATCAGGAGGTATAAGACGATCAGGGCAATGGTCAGGTCGATCAGGAAGTCGTCTTCTTCCACCGTGGAAGTACGGATTTCCAGGGAATAAGGCTGACCGTCAGGAGCGTAAAACCCTGTTTGGAGTACACGGTAAGGCTCCATTTCATCGTCGTATTCCATGTAAATCATTTCTTTGGAAAAGACGTTAGCCTTGCGGAGAGAGTCGCTGGGAAGAATACGGAACTGGTTGATACCGAATTCGCTTGTCCGGAGAACGGTAGAGTCCATATAGGCCTGGCGGATAATATTTATTTTCTGGTTTTTTAACCCGTCATCCACATTATCATAGACTTCGTCGAGGATGAAGGCATAGAAAAGCCCGGCCCAGACACCCACCACAATCAGCAGGATGTACACCAGGTGCTTTAAAGTATAATTTTTGAGTGATTTTCCCATCAGGTCAATTTATAGCCTACTCCGTACACGGCTTGCAGGTCGGCATCGGAGTGATTGTCCTTTAATTTTTTTCGGAGGTTTTTTACCTGGGAATAGATGAAGTCGAGGCTGTCGGCCTGGTCAATATTATCTCCCCAGATTGACTCTGCCAGGGTGGTTTTCTGGAGCAGTTTATTGGGCCGTACCATGAAATAGTACAACATGTCGTATTCTTTGCGGTTGAGGGTGACTTCCTGCTCGTTGATCTTCAGGACCCGGTCTTCGGGGTAGATCTTCAGGTTTTTGTACTGTATATGGCTATCGCCGTTTCTGACCCTCCTTCGGAGGGCGGAATTGATACGTGAATGCAACTCGGCCAGGTGAAACGGCTTGGCGAGGTAATCGTCGGCGCCGAGGTCCAGGCCCTTTACCTTATCCTCCACGGCATCTCTGGCGGACAGGATGAGCACAGAAGTCTCGGGGTGCAGCTTCCTGATCTCTTTCAGTATATCCAGTCCATTGCCTCCGGGAAGCATAATATCGAGCAGAATGCAATCATAGATGTAATCTTCGGCTTTGTGTAATCCCGAAGAATAATCGGAAGCGTATTCCACTAAATGCCGGGATGCTTCGAGCGACTTCTGAACTGTTTTCCGGAGTTCCGGTTCATCTTCTATGATGAGAATTTTCATCCGATCTGATTTTTAATGCGAGATTAGGTGTAAAATTAGGAAAGAATTGGGAAGAGCGGTTTTTACAGATGCGGATATCAGCCCGGAAACGTTCTGATCTTATCAAAGGATGCTTTAATTTTAGCGAATGTAGTGGTGGAAGTTGAAGATGAAAGAAAAGTTTTGAATATTGCTACTTTATAATCGGATAACTCCGCCCTCGAAATCTATGAAACGACTGACCTTATTCGCCTTGGCCGCCTTATGGGCCGGTAATGTTTTTGCGCAATCGCCCTGGGAAAGAATCGCGCAGATGCCTTCTACCCTGGGTATAGAAAAAGGAAGTAAAACCTTTACGACTTCCGATTTTTACCTGGAAATATTGAATTCTTCGCACACGGCTGCGGCTTTGTCGCCCGTAAAAGATACCACCTTTGATTACACGCCTGATGAACGTCTGAAACAAAGGGACAAAGACGGCTTTTACCATTTGGGCGATATTAACCTGCGTTACAGGATACAGGGAAATGAAGCCTGGACGGCATTTTCATCTGCTAAGAAAAGACAGGAAGTGCGGGAGTTTGACGGGGGAAAGAACGTATTGGCTGCGTCTGATCTCTCCGATTTGCTGCCGGCGGATGCCCCCATTACCCTAACGCGTTTCTGGGAAACGGAAGGGAAGAATCTTGTGCTTCGCTTTTCGATCTGGAATTCATCGGGATCGGCCGTGGAGATTGGTTCCTTAGGAATCCCGATGATCTTTAATAATATCCTCCAGGACCAGAAACTGGACGATGCGCATGCCGATAACGTCTTTTTTGACCCTTATATCGGTAAAGATGCCGGATACCTTCAGGTAAATCGTTTGCACGGGAGGGGGGCTTCTCTTCTTGTGTTGCCTTATGAAAATGCGGCATTTGAGGCGTATAATCCTGTAAATGATGATCCTACTCCACGGAGTATTGTTTTTGAAGGTTTCCACGAGTGGATGATTCACAGTAAGGCCCATGCCGAAACGGATTGGAAAGGGGTAGAACAATGGAACGAACCTACCTCCGCTATCCTGAAACCGGGAGAAGCGCGTTCGTTCTCCTTGAAATTTGTTTTCGCGCCTTCTATCCGGGAGATTGAAGCACAGCTGGAGAAAGAAGGGCGGCCGGTGGCGGTAGGCCTGCCCGGGTACGTGCTTCCGCAAAATGAAAACGCCACACTGCATCTGAAATACGGGAAAAAAGTGGCGTCGGTGAAGGTCTTTCCGGAGGGAAGTCTGGAGGTAAAACGCCTGGGTAAAAAAGGCAAATGGGAGCGCTACGCCATAAAGGGATTGCGGTGGGGGAGAGCCCGCCTGACCGTGAGCTACAAAGACGGCACCGTTCAAACCGTACATTACAAAGTAATCAAACCCCAGGAAGAGGTGGTGAAAGACCTGGGCAATTTCCTGACTACCAAGCAGTGGTTTGATGACAAAGACGATCCCTTCGGCCGGGCGCCGTCAATTATTACCTACGATATAGAAGAACAAAAGCAGGTAACGCAGGAACAACGGG
>JBEBRS010000064.1:0-13857 GCA_040394705.1 Leadbetterella byssophila | reverse complement strand
TACTTCCTGTATTTATCGTGCAGCCCTTTTCCTTCCAAAATCATCGGCTTTATTTTCTCCAGGCGAGTAAGTTTTGTTTTTTCCTGTTTGGCTTCCCCGATGTATTCGATATACTCTTTTTGCTTTCCGGGGGTGAGGCGGTCAAAGGCGTTTTGAAAGGCTGTATCTGAAGCCAGGAGTTCTTTTAACAGCCCTTCCGGCTGCAAGGGAGCCGACTTCTCGGGCTTGATTTCTTTTCCGTCTTTCACGGTTTGAATGGATTCAAGAATGTACGCCAGTATTTTCTTTTCATCCATTTGGGCCACGTCGGTAAACCGCCATTGTCGGAGAGCTTTGGTTTTTCCTTCTGATGCGGTGATCAGCACTTTATCCTTATCTTCTAAAAATACGCCGTTGTAGAACCAAAGGGAAAAGAAGTCTTTGAAACTGCCCCATCCAATTACGTTCTTCCCCTGGAAAGTATACACGTCCGTTCCCCATTTGAATTCTTTTCGTAGATCAGTACGCTCCACGATCATTTGCATTCTTTCTGCGGCTTCTTGCCACCGCGCTTTGTATTTCTGCCAGCCGGATGCCTGCCGGTCTTTCAGGCGGCTTACGTTAAAGCGGATAATATGGCCTAGAAGTTCTTCCGGGAAAGGCTTGTCGAGGGGGAATTGTATGGCTCCTTTGGAGGTTTTGTATTCCCGAAGCTCCTCTGAAAAGTTTTCGATGGCGTCCGGCCCGGGGTATAGCCCCAGGTGGTTTTTGAAGAGGGCAAAATGAACGAGATTCCCGTTATACTTGTAGGTGGGCATCTGGTAGGAAATGGTCTCGGCGGTACTTGCTGGTGCCGTTTCGAGGATTATCGTCCGTACTTTTTCCAGCAGGTGCCGGTATTCTTCCGGGGCCAGGGCAATGTACTCTTCTACGGTAGAAAACGGATGCATAGCTTTCAGATTCGGGTGTATTTTTCGCTTACATAGGCGATACTGGCTTCCATCAGCTTGATCAGCACTTCTTCGTGGATATCGGCCATTTTTTTCGCATAGATACAGGCCTTGCCCATGGTGTATTTTCCTAAACCTTCAAGGAGATGTGCATGCGCATCCAGGCCGGTAAAAACATAGAGCGAAATGGCTGATTTCCTGGGGGAGAAACCAATGAGCGGTGCCACACCCCCGTGACCGCTGTCGTATTTGTAGCGGTACTCGCCGAACCCCACTATGGAGGGGCCATACATTCGGGGTTCTTCACCGGAAACCCGTTTCATGAGCTCAAGAAGGTAGTAACTGTCTTTCCTCTTTTGTTCCTGGTCTACCCCTTCGATAAAGGCGATGACGTTTTCATCGGTGAAACCGGTTTTGTTTGCTGCCATTTTTTACACCCATTTAGGAAATTTCTTCGAACTGACCTTTCACAAAGTTAGTTAAAAAAATCCTTCATTTTTGCAAAAAAGCCTTTCCCGTCGTTTCCTTCCTTGGGTTGGAAATTCTGGGATTCTTTGATCTTGTAAAGCATTTCTTTTTCTTCCGGACTGAGGTTTTTGGGCGTATATACGTTAACATAGATCAGCTGATCTCCTACGCCGTACCCGTTAATATCCCGTATGCCTTTACCTTTCAGGCGCAGCACTTCTCCGGCTTGAGTGCCCGGTTTGATGTTGATTTTCACGCGTGCTCCGATGGAGGGTACCTCCACGTCAGCCCCAAGGGCCAGGTCAGCAAAGTTCAGCATCAGGTCATAGGCTACGTTATTGCCGTCACGCTTCAGCGTGGGGTGCTCTTCCTCTTCAATCATGATGAGGAGGTCTCCGGCCACACCTCCGCGGGCGGGTACGTTCCCTTTCCCGGACATGGATAACTGCATGCCTTCCGCTACACCCGCGGGGATTTTGATAGAAAGCATATCTTCTTCCAGTACTCTTCCCTCACCGAAACAGGCTTCACAACGCTCCAATACCACTTTTCCTTCACCGTTACAGGTATGGCAGGTATTGGTGGTGACCATTTGCCCCAGCATGGTCTGCTGCACGCGTTTGAGCTGGCCCGTACCGTTACAGGTGGTACAGGTCTGAAGGGAGGTTCCGTGCTTGGAACCGTTCCCGCTACAGGATTTACAGGAAGTGTATCGTTTTACCTTTATCTTTTTCTCTACGCCGTTGGCTACATCTTCGAGGTTGAGTTTCAGTTTAATTCTCAGATCAGAGCCCTTGCGAACTGCCCTGCGCCCTCCGCCGCCTCCAAAGAAACTGCTGAACGGACTGCTGTCGCCGAAGATATCGCCAAACTGGCTGAAAATATCTTCCATGTTAAAACCACCGGCTCCGCCACCGCCGAATCCCCCGTTGACACCCTGATGGCCAAACCTGTCATAGCGCGCCTTTTTGTCAGGGTCAGACAGTACACTGTAAGCTTCCGCGATCTCTTTAAATTTCTCTTCGGCCTCTTTGTCGCCCGGGTTTTTGTCCGGGTGGTATTTGATTGCCAGCTTACGGTACGCCTTTTTGAGGTCGTCCTGGCTTACATTTTTGTCTACTCCCAGTAACTCGTAGTAATCCTTCTTTGCCATTGTTTTTTTCTTAATTTCCTACCACTACTTTGGCGTACCGAATCACCTTGTCGTTCAGGAAATATCCTTTTTCCAGTTCTTCAATCACCATTCCTTTTTTATCTTCGCCGGCAGGAAACTGGGTAACACTTTCGTGGAGGTCTACGTCAAAAGCCTGATCTTGGGTTTCTATGCCTTTAAGTCCTTTGTTCTCAAGTACTTTATAGAGTTTCTGGTAGATGAGGTCGATGCCTTCTCTCAGGGCTTCCACTTCTTCTGATTGTGCCATGGCCTCTTTGGCTCTCTGGAAATCGTCGAGTACGGGGAGCAGATCTTTCATCAGGCCTTCGGTAGCGTTCAAAATGATTTCTACCTTTTCCTTGGCGGTTCTTTTTCTGAAATTGTCAAATTCAGAATAGAGACGCAGGTACTTATCTTTGGCTTCCGCGAGTTCGGCATTCAGTTTCTCTACTTCGGAAATTTCGGTATCGGTGGTTAATTCGGCTTCTTCCGCTTTGTTTATTTCTTCTTGTTCCATTACAGAATGATTTGCTAATGTTTACAACTGAGGTAGCAATAATTACTCCACAGCCTGTTTTGCTGCCACTTTGGCAGATTTAAGGGTGAACGGTTTCCCACCATGGGCCGAATACCTGGGTGGTATCCTGAAGGTGGACGATTTCTCCTATCCTGGGGGTCAGGAGGCGGCCGTTGTTGTACTTTTTGGCGAGTCTGGGCGGTTCGTCCCAGGCATGGAGGGCCAGTTCGAATTTCCCGAAGTGAACCGGAAGTACTGCTTTGGCGTTCAGGTCCTGGATTGCCTCGGGCAGTTCTTCAGGGAGGGTATGGATGTGTTTCCAGTACTGGTTATACTGCCCGTTTTCCAGTATGGCCAGATCAAATGGCCCCCATTTCTCACCAATCGCCTTGAAATGTGTGTCGTATCCGCTGTCGCCCCCGATAAAGAGGCGAAAATGACCGGTATCGAGTACATACGAACACCAGAGTGTCTGGTTCCTGCGCAGTGCTCTTCCTGAAAAATGTCGGGCGGGCGTGGCGGTAATGGTGAGGTTGTTTGCCAGGGTATGGCTTTCCCACCAGTCCAGTTCCGTCAGCAGGGCAGGATCCAGCCCCCATTGTTCCAGGTGGGCCCCCACTCCCAATCCACAGATCGCATGTTTAACCCGGGGGGTAAGAGTTTTTATAGCGCGGTAGTCGAGGTGGTCGTAGTGATCATGGGTGATAATGAGATAGTCGATTTCAGGAAGATCACTGACTTTATAGGTGTTGCTACCTTGATAGGGCTTTAAGAAATCCAGCAGAGAGGATCCGCTTACGGTCAATACGGGATCGACCAGGAATATTTTACCGGCACTTTTAAACAAGTAGGAAGAGTGCCCAAACCACACGAGGTCACCGTCATGGATTGCATGCAGATTGGTTTCGATATGAGGGATTTCAGCCGGTGGCCGGTAATTTTCCGGCTTTTTACCCAATACCATATCGTAAATTAACCCCGGCATGGTCGCGCCGTTGGTGACCTGGGGCGTGGGGTGGAGGTTCTGAAACTTTCCGTTCCGGTAGTGGGGCGACTGTTTAATGCGTTTGAGACGGTCTCCGGAAGGTGACTTTCCCCATACGGGGTGCTGGAGGAGGAGGAAAATGAGGATGCCCAACCCCAGAACAATATATAAGAGGATTGTCCATTTCATGGTTTGAAACGGTAATTCAATGTGAAAAGTAGGGTGGGGTACCAATTGGCTTTGTAATTGCTGATGCCCAGCGTAGCTTCATGTCCCAGGGAAACGGTATTGCTCACCCGGTAGCTGATGCCACCGCCGCCAATGAATTTTAAAGCGTTGAAAGTTCTGTCTTCTCTCATTTGTTCACGGGTGAAGGTTTTTCCCCACGACCAGGTTTCGTAGTGACCCACGGAGGCACCCCCGTGCAGGTAAAAGGTCATGCGCCCTTTATCTGACATATATTTTCTCCCGAATACGCCTATTTCACTTCTGCGTGTAAACAGGTCCTGGTGTTCGGCAAAAATACCGGCCACTACATTGTCTTTAAAGACATAGCCCGCTTTGACATTGATGTTAAAAGGTGGCAAAGACCCCAGTTCAGCCATCATCTGCCCCTTGCTGATCCATTGACCGGCAGCCATGTGGCTGAGCAGGAGAAGAAGAATGATTTTGCGCATAGGGACAATGGATGAACTTAAAGCAATTCCGAAATGATTTTCTCTGTACTTACTCCTTCGGCCTCGGCTTTGAAGTTCCGCACGATACGGTGACGCAGGATAGGGTAAGCCACGGCTTTGATATCCTCGATATCCGGGGAGTATTTGCCGTTAAAGAGGGCGTGACATTTGGCGGCCAGCACCATGTTTTGCGACGCCCGCGGACCCGCCCCCCACTCCAGGTAGGTTTCCGCCTGACTTGACCCACCTACTATCCCGGGCCGGGTCTTGTGTACCAGCCTTACCGCGTATTCCACCACGTTATCGGCTACCGGTACCTTCCGGATCAACTGCTGGAAGGCAATGATCTCTTCCCCCGTCAGTATTTTGTTGACCTGCACCGAATGGCTGGATGTGGTATTTTTGACAATCTGTAACTCCTGTTCAAACGTAGGGTAATCCAGGCTCACCATAAACATGAAGCGGTCAAGCTGCGCTTCGGGCAGGGGATACGTTCCTTCCTGCTCAATGGGGTTCTGGGTGGCCAGCACAAAGAAAGGGCGGGAGAGGGTATGCTTCTGGCCCGAAACGGTCACGGCGTATTCCTGCATGGATTCTAACAAGGCCGACTGGGTTTTAGGGGGAGTCCGGTTGATTTCATCCGCCAGAATAATATTGGCAAATACCGGGCCTTTGACAAACTTAAAGTTCCGGTTATTGTCCAGGGTTTCCGAACCCGTAATGTCAGAAGGCATCAGGTCAGGCGTAAACTGGATCCGGTTAAATTCCAGATCAAGTGCGGAGGCTATGGTCTGTACCAGCAGGGTTTTGGCCAGCCCAGGCACACCGACCAGCAGGCAGTGCCCCTGGCAGAAAACGGCGGTAAGGAGTAACTTTACCGTTTCCTCCTGGCCCACAATCACCTTGCCGATCTCCTTGGTCAGTTCTTCGTACTTACGCTTTAAGGCATCTGCCGCTTCTACGTCTGATTTCACGCGCTTATCTTTTAAACAGGTTACAGGTTTCGTATTCTTTGTCGATATTGATATAGACCTCTGCCAACGCTTCGTTAAACCATTCTTGTATGCGTTGGTCTTGTTTGACATTCATGGCATAGCCCCGGAGTTCTTCGTAGTCGTCTTCCAGATTGATCCGGTGTGATTCTTTTTTGGCGGTCACTTTGATAAGTCGCATCCCTGTTTTTCCCTGGGGAGTACGGTAGTTGGCCGGGGCGCTGATATCGCCCAGTTTAAGGGAGCTGACCACGAAATAGAGGCCGGGTTCCATGTTGACATCCACTGTCTGCCAGGAGTCGCCGGTTTGGGGATTAATGATAATTCCGCCGGCGTCGCGGGTGAGCTCGTCTTCCGAATGTTGTTTCACCATTTTGTTCCAGTCCAAAGAATCCGCTATAATCACCTTTTTCAGGCTGTCGAGGTAATTTTTAGGCTCTTCGGTACTCAGAATCAGGTAATCGGGCATCAGCAGGATGTGGCGGGCCCGGTATTCCTGCCCTCTTTTTCCCAGGGTTTGGATAAGGTGGAACCCGTATTCCGATTCGATGATGTCAGACAGTTTGCCGGTATCCTGGTTCATGGCCGCCGCTTCGAATTCGGGTACCATGGTTCCGCGCTTGGTCCAACCCAGGTCACCCCCGTTCGCCGCGCTGCCCTGGTCTTCAGAAAATTCCCTGGCCAGGGCACCGAAATCTTCACCGTTCTGAATTCTTTTCTTGATGTCGTTCAGTTTGGAGATGAGGTCATTGCGCAAAGCCGGAGTGATCGGGGCCAGGCGCACGATCTGGGAAAGCTGCACTTTGGTACCTACCATAGGCAGGCTGTCTTTCGGGATACTTTCGTAAAGCCGTTTTACTTCCAGGGGGGTTACGCTCACTTTCTCAAAAATAGTTTGCTTCATTTTTTCAGAAGTCATCCGCTCTTTGAGTTCGCTGCGAAATTCGTTTTTGAGGGTTTCGATAGATTTACCGAACTGGTCTACGATGTTTTTTTCGTTCCCGTAGAAAGTAATCATCTCGTTCATCCGGGCGTCAAGCTGTTCCTTGATCTGTTCGTTGTCTACAATCACGGAGTCGATTTCCGCTTTTGCCACCAACAGTTTCTGGATGGCCATGCTTTCCAGGGCTTCGCAGCTGCTGACTTTCTGACCTTCTCTTTCAGAGCGGGCCCGTATTCCTTCTACTTCCGATTTCAGTATGTAATAGCTATCAATTTTAGCGATAATCTTGTCTATGTTGGTGGTTTGACCGAAAGAGAGTAGCGGAGCGGTCAGGCAGAGTGCCACCAGTATTTTCTTCAACATTTATTTGCTCTTTTTTAAATCGTTAATAATTTCATTCAGTTCGGCTGCGTCGTATTGCAGCTTGAATTTTTCACTTAGTTTTTTCTGAAGTTCATCTTCCAGCGTTTCCTGGTATTGCTGTATGACTTCCGATTTATAATCTTTATACGTGCCTTTTATCTTTTTTGTTTTCAGGGTATATTCTTCTACCCGTCCGTCGAGGCGGATGATCCCGCTTTTGTTTCCCCAGGCGGTATTCATTTTCTTTTCAAATTCTCCGCGGCTGACGGTAAAAGTGTCAAAAGTAACGCCGTCCGGGTTTTTGGAATTGAAAGTGACCGCAAGGTCAGATTCCAGGTTACTGTAGAACGAAAAGGTGACCGTCTGGTTTTTAGACCAGTCGAAACGGTCGTGGGTCACCGAACTTCTGTAGTTTACTTCTGAAATCCGCTTCAAAGGTAATCCATTTTTTACTAAATAATTCACTACTTCCCGGATTCTTGCTTCGGAAACAGATTCTTCTTCGCGGGCGTCTGCGTGTCCGCCAATTTCCACGATGTATCCCGGGTTTTTATCCATGATTTCGATAAGCCCGTGCAGCTTCCGCATGTCTTGCTCGGTTAAGAGGAAGTCGTTTTGAGGGTAAAGCAGCGGCACTATGCCCCGGTAAAGTTTGTAGGGTTTGGGCGCGGCGGCCAGCTCTTTGAACCGGGAGTAAGTGTCTTCGTCGGCATAGCTGACCACGGAGAGCGTACCGGTTTCATTGGGTGTAAAAAGCTCTTTGTTCCGTTCAAAGAAACGTTTCTGCCCCAGGGTGTCTTGCAGCGACTTTTCAAGTACAAACCGGTTCAGGAATTCGGTATAGAGGATGTTTTCTTCCTGGACTTTCATCCAGCGTTGCAGATCGGGACTATCCCGCAGTACGGCTTTTTCCTGGTAGCGTAAGATCTCAGCGTTCAGGAACTTATCAAACAACATGTTGAATATTTCCGCGGGGTTTTCGCCCGGCCATTTTTCAAATTCCTGGCGTTCTTCCACAAAGGCATAAAAATCGCCTACCGTCAGCTCGGTTTCGTTAAGGGAGACCAGCACATCGTTCAGAATCACGGTAGAGGGTTTCTGCCAGTTACGGGAAAGGATGCGCACGCTGGAGAAGCGCAAGGCGTTGGTGAGCACGTCTTCCCGGATTTCGACCTTGTTGTTCTTGCGGAAAGTGGTGATCTGGCGGTTCAGCAGGTATTCGGCCCGGGAATCGGTACTGAGTTTGTTTTCGTTTTGTCTGAGAAACTCTTCCTTGCTCAAAGGCTTGAATTTGTCGAGCAGGCGTACGAGGTGTAAGCCGGTAGACGACTGGATAGGACGGGAAACTTCTCCCTTTTTCAGGGCGAAAACCGCCTCTTCAAACGAGGCTTCGGTTTTCCCTACGCCGAAAGGCGCTAGAATACCGTTATTGGGACGGGAATTGTAGTCGTCGGAAAACTGCTGTACCAGGTCTTCGAATTTCGCTCCTTTTTCAATCTCGTTCCGGAGGGAGTCGAGCCGGTTGTAAAGGGTATTGACCTCGGCCGCCGGCATGTCTTTGGGCACATGCTTGAAGATATGCTGTACCTGTACGGTGCCGCTGTTTTTCCGTACATCGTTTACTTTAATAATATGGTATCCCGCAGAAGTACGCACGGGCAGGGACACGGAATCTTTGGGAATGGAGTAAACGGCACTTTCCAGGGGGTATACCAGGTAAAATACGGAGAACCACCCCAGATTTCCCCCGGATGCGGCCGTTTTCGGGTCTTTGGACCAGCGTTTGGCCTGGGTTTCAAAATCACGATTGCGGATAGCCAGGTTGCGGATATTCATCAGCTCACTGTATAGTTTCAGGGAATCGGCTACCGACGCGTACGGAGAAAGCGGGATGAAAATATGGGAGGCATGAACTTCTTTGAGGTAGCGGTCATACGCTTCATTGCCGAGGCGGCGGATCTCCTGGGTATCTTCGAGGGCGTCACTAGCGGCCAACTGGAGGTGGGAAGCTATCTGCTCCCGGAAGTTCTCCGTAGTATCCATGCCGAGTGCCCGGGCTTCCGCTACAAAGAGCTTGCGGCGAAGTACCTCCTGCAGGATTTCCACATTGCTCCCGGAATCAAGGGCGGTGGTGTTTTCCAGGGTCTGCGTTAGCTCGGTGCGTGACAGTCCCTGGTCTCCCAGACGAATCACCGGGGTTTCAGGAGCTGCCGCCACGGGAAGAGGCGAGGTGCTGGTCTGGGTAGAAGGTTTAGCACATGCAAGTATAAAAAGGAGGAAAATACAGGGAATATATCTTATAAGAAATGGCATACGTTCAGTATTAGGTCTGCTCCCGGTCAGAAACCGGGATAAATCTGTCAGGAAAATAACAGGAAAATAGGAAAAATATTATACATCACGGTTTAAAAGTGGGTATTGGGTTGTGGCTCCTGCTGGGAGAGGCAATGAAAACTGCCCAGCCCCCAGATTAGTTCGGTAGAATCAATGCCTACCACTTTCCGGTCTTTAAAACAGTTTTGCAGGATTTCCAGGGCTTTTTCATCGTGGTGAGACCGGTACACCGGCACAATGACATGCCCGTTCGTGATCAGGAAATTGGCATAGGAAGCCGGGAGGCGCAGACCGTCGGAATACACGGGTTCGGGCATCTGGATCTCTATAATATTCAGGGGTTTTCCGTTCGGCAGGCGCATTTTTTGGAGCAGGCGAAGGTTCT
The DNA here is from genome assembly GCA_040394705.1 of Leadbetterella byssophila. Lineage (GTDB taxonomy): Bacteria > Bacteroidota > Bacteroidia > Cytophagales > Spirosomataceae > Leadbetterella > Leadbetterella byssophila_B. The sequence goes on along the minus strand of JBEBRS010000064.1, from coordinate 4,111 downwards.
CGCTGAGTAGCGCGTGATTTTCGTCGCTGCGGTCGGCTTCCACCATGGTGATCACCGTGTCTTCGTTCACAAAACGGACGGTGTCGTCGATATGTCCGTCGGTATCGTCGCCCACGATACCGTCTTCCACCCACAACACCTGCTCCACGCCGTAATACTGCACCAGGTATTCCTCAATCTCTTTCTGGGTGAGGTGGGGGTTCCGGTTTTTATTCAGCAGGCAGGAACGGCTGGTCAGTACGGTGCCTTTGCCGTTAAATTCTACTGCGCCGCCTTCCATGACGATACCCGGACGTACGCTGGGTAAGCCCAGGGCACCGGCTATCTGGCCCGGAATGGCGTTGTCGCTGTCGAAAGGCGGATATTTTCCTCCCCAGGCGTTGTATTCCCAATCTACGATCAGGCGGGAGTCGTTGTGCCGATGAATCAGAAACGCCGGGCCGTGGTCACGGCACCAGGAATCATTGGTGGCAAAGGGGTAGAGTTCCACCCGCGCCGGGTCAATAGACATTTCCCGGATCCGGGTTTCAATCAGATGACGCGCGTTTTCGTCGGCCACGTTAATCCTGACCTGCTGACTGAGGGAAATGGTTTTTATAAATTCGAAGTAAGCCGGCCAGATCTTCTCGAACCGGTCTTCCCAGGTTTCTTTATTGACAGGAAAGCTCAACCAGGTCGCTACTTGCGGATGCCATTCGGCAGGGAAAAAATAACCGTTTTCGGATGGTTTGATCATGTTGCTTAATAATTAATCCGCAAAATTAGCGCTTTTAGGGCGCTTGGCCAAACCCGAAGCGAAAAGCCGCGCTGCCGCAGGTATCGGTCCCGGAAAGAGGGATAAGGGAGAGGGGTGATTTTTCTATTTTCTTAACTTGTTGATAACAATGTATTTGTAATTTTTTTTCAGCGCCATTGAACTTTATTTGAGGATATAACATTTTATTAACAAAAATATATATCCCGAAAACCGTCTAAGAAGGTAAAAGGAGGTATATATTTGTATCGAAAATGAAAAACATTAATCTTCCCATATCTCCATTCCGACGACTTAGGTCCGCAAGGACCCAAGCTTGAGGCACTTTACTACTCAGCAAGGCGCCTCGAACTCTCTAGTTATTTCTTAATCACAATCAACGGATACACCGTCTCCTTTAGGGCCAAGCCCCTCACAAATGACGATGAACATTTTAGAAAAGAAGATTTACGGTGACTTTGTAGTTCAGGTAGCTACAGAAGCACATTATGCTTATGCGGAGCAAATCTGCAGCGAGATGGAAGCCAGCGCGAAGGCGCGGGGTACGGGCATTGCCAAACGGAAGCCGGAGTATATCCGTCTGAAGATGTCGGAAGGGAAGGCGGTGATCTGCCTGACTACGGCCGGGGCATGGGTAGGCTTTTGTTATATTGAGACCTGGGATCACGGGAAGTTCGTGGCCAATTCCGGGTTGATTGTGACGCCGGATTACCGGAAGTCGGGCATAGCCACCTATATCAAGGCCATGGCGTTTAAGCTCTCGCGTACCAAATACCCGGACGCGAAGATCATTGGCCTGACCACGAGTATGGCGGTGATGAAAATCAATTCGGAACTAGGGTATCTGCCGGTACCGTTTTCCGAATTGCCCAAAGACGACGATTTCTGGAAGGGTTGTTCCAGCTGTGTCAATTTTGACATTCTGAACCGGACCAACCGGGCGCATTGCCTGTGTACGGGCATGAAGTACGAGCCGCCCAAAGAAGAGAAGAAGACCGAGTTCTGGGACTTTATCTCCCAGTCATCTGTGTACGAAAGCTTTATGCGCCTGAAGCAGCGGGTACTGCTGGGCCGGGAAGAGAAGAGTAAAAAAAAAGCGACGGTACAGAGAGAACTTCAAGAGGCATAGAGAATATCAAAGGAATAATCGAATAGAGCGGCTGTTTTGCCGCTCTTTTTTTTTAATTTGGTCCCGATTTATAAACCTTTATTCAACCTGAACTATGATTAACAAGAACCGTCTGTTTGTGGCGAGCTGCTTTGCGCTCGTCACTACGGCCTTTGCCTTTGGTATTCGGGCCGGCATTATGAATGATCTTGCCCACGATTTTTCGCTGAGCGACACCCAGTTGGGGTGGATCAACTTTATGGGCATTTTTGGTTTTCCGATTGCCACGCTCATTGGAGGCCCGCTTTATAATACCCTGGGCCCGAAGAAGATCGGCTGGCTGGCATTTTTCTCTCACCTGGCCGGCATTACCTTTTCCATTTTGTCTGGCAGTTATTGGCCACTCTTTTTCTCTACTTTCTTTATCAGCTTTGGAAACGGTTTGGTGGAAGCCGCGTATAATCCGATGATTGCGGGTATGTACGATGAAAAGGAGAAGGCCACTATGCTGAACAAGTTTCATGTGTGGTTTCCGGGAGGAATTGCCATTGGGTCATTGATTGCTACTGCGCTCACCAGCGCAGGGCTGGGCTGGCAGGTGAAGCTGGCCGTGATGTTTATTCCCACGCTCATTTACGGATTTTTGTTTTATGGACAAACGTTTCCGGAACACCGGCAGGCGAGCAGCGGTTCTACCAGGGATAATGTCAAAGCCATTTTTTCTTCGCCCCTGTACTGGGTGATGTTGGTCTTAATGGCCATGACGGCTACCACTGAACTCGGCACACAAAGCTGGGTGGAGCGTATTCTGGGTGCAGCAGGAGCGCAGCCCCTGTTGGTACTGGCGCTTGTGACCGGGCTGATGGCAGTGGGCCGTTATTTTGCCGGGCCGCTGATTCACCGTTTGAACATCACCGGGGTGTTACTGGCGTCGGCCATTATTTCTACATTGGGCATTGTGCTGATGAGCCAGGCTACTGGCGGAATGGTCTATGTAGCCGCCATTCTGTTCGCTATAGGGGTGTGTTATTTCTGGCCCAATATGATTTCTTTTGTAGCCGTTTATTTACCCAAAACAGGGGCACTGGGTATGTCGCTAATTGGCGGTGTGGGTATGGTAGGGGTCTCTATCTTCCAGCCCATTATTGGTGGATGGCTGGATGCTGAAAAGGCTAAGGCCGCTTCAGAAGGACTCAGCGGTGATGCCATGGAATTGGTGGCCGGGCAGGCTACTCTGGATAATATTGCCATCATTCCGGCCCTGCTGATCGTGGCTTTCCTGATTTTGTTTCTGGTGACGCGGAAGAAAGTGCAGCAGCATTAAAAACGCGCATTGTCATGACTAAGTGGCACTGAGCGTCGGATGACGCAGGTTCCCGGGAGTTTTTCCGGCACCTGCGTCATCCGTCTTTTACAAAATAAAAGCCCCGTCTTTTCAGACGAGGCCCACAATATCGTAAAGATAAATATCCTTATTTTCTGGCGTAACGCTTGTTGAATTTCTCCACACGTCCGGTAGTATCCAGCAATACGTTTTTGCCGGTGTAGAACGGATGTGATTTAGAGCTTACTTCCACTTTGCAAACGGGGTATTCTTTTCCGTCTTCCCATACCAGGGTTTCTTTGGTTTCCACGCATGAACGGGTCAGGAATTTGTCATCTGAGGTCAGATCCCAGAAAATTACTTCTCTATAATTTGGATGAATGTCTTTTTTCATTTCTTAATACTTTAGCCTAAAAATCCTTTTCGGGATGCAAAGATAGTGGCTTTTTTATTAAAATCCACGGTTTGTCTTTAAATCTTTTCAAATTCATGCAATAATTCGGCGAGGTCTTCCGAAGAATTGGAGATAAAATTGGAAATCCGGATCTGGGACTCCTTTCCCGGTCCGTAACCGGAACCGATGATGAGGTTTTTCTCCCTGAGTTTTCCGATGATGTGGGAAGACGGGATTTCGGTGTTGAACACGCCTACGGTGGCTGATCTCAGGTCCGCATTTTGCACGGAAGGGGAGAAGCCCGGGCGGTTTTCGAAGAAGCTGTAGAGTTTTCCGGCGTTTCGGGCATTGGTTTTCCGGAGGGTATCTATACCGGTTTTATTCATGTCTTCGGCGATTTTCCCGAGCAGGAAGATACCCATTACATTGGGGGTGCAGGGGTTCTGGTACTGGCGGGCGTTCTTCCAGAGGGTGGGCAGGTCGTGATGGGCGCCAATGTTCACACCCTTTTCTTTCAGTTCCAGGGCTTTG
>JBEBRS010000063.1:0-14061 GCA_040394705.1 Leadbetterella byssophila | reverse complement strand
TTACTTTTGGAGGGAGAAATCAATCTGTTTATCCAGGAACAAGGCAATGAAAAAGGAAGAAGTACCTCAGGACAAGAGTAACCTGGCTTCCGCCAACATGCGGGAGCTGTGCTATGCCGTTGATCAGGACGGGAACTACACCACGGCGCTCAGCACGGGCTGGGAGCCAAAAACGGTAGCGCTGGACAACTCCATCGCGGCCATAGAAGAATGGATAGAGGACGCCCGCCGGAAGATCCGGGCCGGGCAGGCCAGTCCGGTTCTTTACTTTATGGAATTGAATAAAATGGATCTCCAGGTACTGGCCGGCTATACCGGCTTGTGGGTATGGCAGGTGAAAAGGCATTTGAAACCGGGTGTATTTAAGCGACTGAGCGACAAGACCCTCGGCCGTTATGCCCGAGCCTTTGATATATCCCTGGAAGAACTGAAAAACTATACACCGGAATAATGGTATTCGAACATCATCAGTCGGCGCACTGCGAAAACGGGGTAGCTTCTAACCTGCTCCGGCACAACGGCCTGAATTTAAGCGAACCCATGGTCTTTGGCCTGGGGTCGGGCATTTTTTTTGTTTATATTCCTTTTCTTAAAGTAAACCACGCCCCGGCCATCAGCTACCGGCCTCAGCCGGGCATTATCTTTAGCCGGGTGGCCCGGCGACTGGGAATCAAGATCAAAAGAGAGAAATTTTCAGACCCCCGCGAAGCCCAGAAAGCCCTGGAAAAGAACCTGGAAAAGGGGATTCCCACCGGCCTTCAGGTAGGGGTATTTCACCTGCCTTATTTTCCTGACCAGTACCGTTTCCATTTCAATGCCCATAACCTGGTGGTTTTCGGGAAGGAGGAAGGGAAGTACCTGGTGAGTGACCCGGTGATGGAAAATACCACTGTATTGAGTGCTCAGGAACTGGAAAAAGTGAGGTATGCCAAGGGGGCCCTGGCTCCCCGCGGACAAATGTATTTTCCTACCTATATCCCGGAGCAGGTAGACCTGAAAAAAGCCATAGTGAAAGCCATTAAAGATGCTTGCTCCACCATGCTGGCGCCCGTGCCCATTGTAGGCGTACGCGGAGAGCGCCTGGTGGCGCGCAAGATCCGGAAATGGCCGGAGAAAGTAGGGGTGAAAGTGGCCAACCATTACCTGGCGCAGATTGTCAGGATGCAGGAGGAAATCGGTACGGGCGGAGGCGGATTCCGCTATATTTATGCCGCTTTTCTCCAGGAGGCCGCGGAGATTCTGGAAACGCCGGAGTTGAAAACCCTGTCACAGGAAATGACTTCTATAGGAGACGAATGGCGTGACTTCGCTCTGAACGCTTCCCGGATCCTGAAAAACCGGAAAGCGGAAGACGGTATGTACCGGGCTTTGGCCGACCAGCTCGACGGGCTGGCCGACCGGGAGGAAGCCTTTTTCAAAAAATTAAAGAAAGCGGTGTGAAAGCGGAGAATACGGTGGTGGTAGACATACACGCCCTGAGCAAAAAATACAGGGCGGCCGAAGACTTCTCTGTGGATGCCTTGACGCTGCGTATTCCGCGGGGCGAGATATTTGGTTTACTGGGGCCGAACGGAGCCGGGAAAACCACGCTGATTTCCATGCTGTGTGGCCTGATCAGGCCCAGCAGCGGCGATTTTACTATTCACGGGTGGTCTTACCGTTCTCAGGGCCAAAAGATCCGGGAGAACATCGGGGTAGTCCCCCAGGAATACGCCCTGTACCCTTCCCTGACCGCCAGGGAAAACCTCCTCTATTTCGGCAGCATGTACGGCATGAAAGGCCGGGAGCTGGAAGAAAAGGTGGAAGAACACCTGGAGCATCTCGGGCTTTTGAAGTATGCCGACAAGAAAATTGAGACCTATTCCGGAGGAATGAAAAGACGGGTGAACCTCCTGGCAGGCTTGCTGCATTCACCGGTGGTGCTCTTCCTCGATGAGCCTACCGTAGGGGTGGACATACAGAGTAAAAATGTGATTATTGATTTCCTGAAAGCCTATAATGCAGAAGGGAATACCCTGATTTATACCTCCCACCACCTGAGTGAGGCCCAGGACTTCTGTACACGCGTAGCCATTATGGATCATGGCCGGGTGCTGACGGAAGGCACACCCGCTGAACTGATCAAAGGAGTACAAGGGGCGAGGTCCCTGGAAGATGTGTTTATATCCCTCGTGGGAAAAGAATTAAGAGATTATGCATAAACTGTGGGCATCGGTTAAAAAGGAAAGCCTGCTTTTACGGAGAGATGCGGGGGCGTTGATCATCTTGTTTGTGATGCCCCTGGCCCTGATTATTACCGTAACGCTTATTCAGCAGGGGTCTTTTAAGGCACTCAGCAATGCCAGGATTCCGGTGGTACTGATTGACCACGACGGAGGGTCGGTATCGAAAGGCATCCGGGAAAACCTGGAAGGCAGCGGCAGTTTTGAAGTGGTTTCGGAAAAAGAAGGTAGTCTTCTCACGGAAGACCAGGCCCGGAACGAAGTATTTAAAGGTCGTTACCCCATGGCGGTGATCGTACCCGAAAACCTTTCTTCTGACCTCCATCAGAAAGTGCAGGTCAATGTCGATAAGATATTAAACGATGTAGGGTTCGGAGAAGGCGAGCAGGCTACTTTCCAGGAAATAGAACCGAAAGAAATCCGATTGTATTTTGATCCGGCTACCCAGCCCGCTTTTAAGAGCGCGGTGAAAAACAGTATCGATAAGATGGTTTCGGAACTGGAAATACAAGCGGTATATGCCCTTTTTCAGGAGCAACTCAGCGATAGTGTTGCCATTCTCAGCCAGCAGTCTTTCCTGAATTTCCGGGAGATTATGCCGGTCAGCAGCAGCCGGGAACTGATTCCGAACGCCACCCAGCACAATGTGCCGGCATGGACACTCTTCGCGATTTTCTTTATCGTGATTCCTCTCTCTATTAACCTGGTGAAAGAAAAAGGCCAGGGTACCCTGGTGCGTCTGCGTACGCTGCCTGTACGTTACAGCGTGGTGATTATGGGAAAAACCCTGACTTTCCTGGTCATTTGCATGATTCAGTTTTACCTGATGGTGGGGGTAGGGGTGTATCTTTTTCCCCTTCTGGGACTTGAACCTTTGCAGGTGGAAGGGAAGCTCGCCCTGATGAGCCTGGTGGCCTTGTGTTCGGGGTTTGCGGCCATAGGCTTCGGTATTCTTTTGGGTACGGTAAGTCAGACCCAGGAACAATCGGCCCCCTTTGGCGCCACTTCGGTGGTGATCCTGGCGGCCATAGGCGGCGTATGGGTGCCGGTATTTGCCATGCCGGCCTTTATGCAGTTTGTGTCCGGACTTTCTCCTATGAACTGGGGCTTGAACGCCTTTTACGATGTAATTCTCAGGAACGCAGGCCTGGGGGCCATTGCACCCCGACTGATTCTGTTGCTGGTATTTTTTGGTTTGATGACCGGAATTGCGATCCTCTATGATGAAAAGAAAAGAGCCGTATAAGATTTTTGAAAAGCTCACTATGAGCCATGACTTCCGGGTACGTTTCAATGAGACTGATCCTCTGGGAATCGTGTGGCACGGAAACTATATTAAGTACTTTGAAGACGGGCGGGAAGCTTTCGGAAGGAAGTACGGAATTTCGTATCTTGATGTACAAGCAGCGGGGTATACCACCCCCATTGTCAAAACTGTTTGTGAACATAAACTGCCCCTCCGCTATGGGGAAACCGGGCGGATAGAAACGGCACTGGTAGATTCTCCGGCAGCCAAGATGATCTTCCTCTTTACCATCTTCAATAGCCGTGATGAGGTAGTTTGCACGGGTGAAACCACACAGGTATTTGTAGATACTTCGGGCGAATTATCGCTCACTTATCCGGATTTCTTCCGTCAATGGCGGGAAAAGGTAGCGCTGTAGTATCAAGTGTAATAATATTGGTTAGCTTCCGCCTCCGGCCATTCGTCCAATGTATATTCCCAAAAGACGGGCCCGGATGACCTTACTCACAATCTTATATTTGCTTTCTGTTAAAATTTGAAGCCGAAGTTGGTGCTTAATTGTACCGTTCCCCCAATGTCGTTGGGTTTGAATTTACTTTTGTCCACGTATAGAAGCCCGAAACCCAGGTTAATGCCCATGGTAAAGGTGCGGGAAATGTCAAAATTGACATAGTTGACCACCATTACGCCCACGCGGGTATTGTTAGCGCGATCGTAGTACGTAGACCACGAGCCATCGGGATTGGATTGTGTGGAGTTGTAATAGTACCGGTCTCCTGATCCTAAAACAAGATTTGAGCCGATGGCATATTTTACAGGCCTTTCCAATGAACCGGGGTAAAATTTAAAACCGGGTGTGAAATAGAAATAGGCCGGACTGCTTTGGTAATCATCGTCCCAGTTTCGTTCATGTTGCCGAAACACCACCTGCAACGGAAATACAAGGCTGAGTTTCGGGTTTTTAGCCAGATGTTTTTCGTAACTGAGTCCTACAGTGGTGCCCACTTCATTGACGCCGACCGGCGAAAAACGGATGACGTTGGATTCTTTTTGGGAAAATGCCATGCCGGAAATAAGCAGGAGCGCTGATGTAAGGTATCTTTTCATATTCGTGCGATTAATTCTTTATTCTTATAAACTCCCGAAACTGCCGTTTTATTGTTTGAACCGTTCAGGGTAAACGAACGGTTACCGGTGTATCCGTGTTGTTCATTTTTACCACAAGTTTGCCGTCTACCCATACATACAACAGGGGTTGATCTCCTTTTTTTCTGTGATTCCCGTCTTTTTTCCAGGAAATGTCCACATCGTGGCCGTGGTAGCGCAGGTTTCCCAGGAAAAAATATTCCCATTTGCCTTCCGGCACGAGGGGGTGCAGGGTAAAGCTGTGATCATGGGAAGGGACAAAGCCGATCAGGTCTTCAATGATGATATCCGGGAAGGTGGAATGAAAGTAGTCTTTTTCGCCACCAAATTCAGTACCGCTGCTGGGAATGTACCACTCCCCGATATTCAGTTCTTTCTGTCCGTGCAGGGCAGCAAGCTGGTGAATATGGGTCAAAAGCAGTTCCTTGTCGGCAGTCCCCACCTGTTTTTTATAGTACCGCAGATAATGGGCAAAACTTTTATAGACTACCGAATTCTGAAAGGGCCAGCCCCGGCCGTTCCAGGCATAAGCCTGTTCATTGTAATAGGGGTGGCTACGCTCTGCGGTGGTCATTCCCTTCGTGTTAGAGAAACCCTGCTCAGAACCGAACATGTCCCAGGCTTTGTGGTAGGGTTGGGAGGCGTTTTCCGGAATCAGGCGGAAATACCAGGGGGTATACCCCACCGACTCCCTTACGCGGGCCTCATGGTCGGTGGCACCGTAGGTGTTATCTCCCGCACTCAGGGAATTGAAAAACTGATCGTCAGGGTTCCAGAGGGTAGTGAGTACCTGTTGTTGCAGTTTCTGAGCCCGTGCAGTATAATACCGGCTTTTGGCGCTATGGGGTGCGGTTTGGTGGTACAGGCTGGCCAGCGACTTTAAATTGCCGTACATGTAAGCATTGACGGAAGGACGCACCAGATAGAAGTCAGGATAACCGCTGCGAAAGGCACGGGGATATTGCCCGGCGGCCTCTGTTTTCGCTGCTTTGGCGGTGGTGCCCCAGCCCAGATAATATTCCTTCCAGGTATCCGGTGTATAGAGGGTGTAAGGGCCGGTACTGGCGATCAGCCCAAGCACGGCCGAGAGGCTGAACTCCATGCCGTCATACAGGTCCAGGATCTTGTACATGCCGTGGGTCTTTGCTCCGGGGCGCTGTACGGTGAAGAGGCTGTCCCATACCTGCTGATGTTTTTCGAGGTGGGGCAGGATGTCTGTTGTCCAGGCCGGGTCGGGATGTACCTTCAGGTAGGCCTCGACGCCGTCGATCATCCAGCTTGAGAAATGGTGGCTTTCCGGACGGCTGAGATACGTCAGGAAATTGGCGTTTTCCCGTTGATTAAGGCGTGACGCCGAACCGCGCATGAAGTAGTCGGCATAGGATTTCAGGTATTTTGGATCGCGCAGCCAGCGTACGTCGTAAAACTGATGTCCCGCCGGACAGGTAATGGCTCCGCTGAGAGAGGCCCAGGGCTTCACACCGAAAAATTCAGTAACCACCCAGTATTTTTGCTGATCTGCCGGGTCATCGTATTCTTTCAGGTGTTTGGAGATCATCCACCAGCGGTAATTGTAGACTTTGGTGATCTGGGGGTCGGAACAACGGAAAACCGGGATGTTTTTTTGCAGGAAATCGAGGTTATTGTCCGCATTATAGGGCCCGTCAGACGGTGGTCGGTCGGGGTAGCGGTTAAATTCGCGGGTATGGGTGGCCAGCTCGGCATAGGCAGACGAGAGGTGTGCCTGCCGTTCTTTTTGGGAGGAAAGGTGGACAGAGGTAGCGCAGGAGAGACAGCACAGGGCGCTCACAACCGCCGCAGATAGGCAGAGAATTTTCATCATTTGCTAATTTAATAACTTTTCAGGAAACCGGGTGTGACAATTGCGCCCGGTTTGCCTTATTTCTGCTAAATTTGCGTACTTCAAACGCGACGCATGAGTTTTATAGTGGATTACAATTGCTTTACTCCTTTGGGGGGCGACCTGCGCGCTACGGTCGACCGCCTGGAGCAGGGTATTAGCGGCATCCGACGGTTTGAAGCAGGGAAGTGCCTCCCCGTGCCGTATTACGCCTCCAGATTTCGGGAACCGTGCGAACCGGAACCCGGATTTACCCGCCTGGAATCGATGTTGATCCGGGCTTTGGCTCCTGTGGTAGAGCGACATCCTCCGGGAGGCCACGCGCTTCTCCTGGTGTCAACCACCAAAGGGAATATCGGGGCGATCAGGGGAGGAGGAACTCCACCCGAGGCCTTTATGGGGCCAATGGCGGGCAAGGTAGCCCGGTATTTCGGCTTTTCGGAAACGCCGTGGGTGCTTTCCAATGCCTGCGTGTCGGGGATACTGGCCGTAGCGGTAGCAAAACGCATGACGCTGGCCGGAGTTTATGACCAGGTGTATGTGGTGGCAGGCGACGAAGTAACGGAATTTGTACTGAGCGGTTTTAATGCCTTTCAGGCCCTTGGTTCGGGACCGTGCAAACCCTACGATAAAAACCGGGACGGGGTGACTCTGGGGGAGGCTTCCGCCGCCGTGCTGGTGTCGGCCCGGGAGGGGATTTTTCGGGTGGCCGGAGACGGGGCCATCAATGACGCCAACCATATTTCGGGTCCTTCGCGCACCGGAGAGGGGTTGTATCGGAGCATCCGCCTGGCCCTGGATGAAGCGGGACTGGAAGGCCCCGAACTTGATTTTATTTCCGCACACGGTACGGCCACGGAATACAACGATGAAATGGAGGCCATCGCGCTGGACCGGCTGGGACTGAACGAGGTGGCGGTGAACAGCCTGAAAGGGTATTTTGGGCATACTCTGGGCGCGTCCGGACTACTGGAAACCGTGATCTCCCTGGAATCGGCCCGCAGGGGAATACTGTATCCCTGCCTGGGTTACGAGAATAGCGGGGTGTCTAAGCCCCTGGCGGTGATCCGTCAAAAGGAAGAAAGGGAAATCCGGCATTTTATGAAAACGGCTTCCGGTTTCGGAGGAGCGAATACAGCGGTTATTTTTGAAAAACTGATTTGAAAGAAGCATTGTATATAGGAGACCGGTGCGAAATCCGGAACGGAGAAATCCGGGTGAACGGGGAAACGGTTTTTTCCGCTGAGGGGGAGCTTTTTGCAGACTTCGCCAAAAAGGCTTACCGGTATTTGGAGATGGACTATCCGAAGTTTTTCAAAATGGATAAGCTCAGTAAACTGGCTTTTCTGGCCGCTTCCCGTTTGCTGAGCGAAGGCAGCGATACGGCCCTGGTCTTTGCCAACCGGGCCGCCTCCCTAGATACCGACCTGGTGTACGAGGCTTCTATCGCCGATAAAGAAGCGTATTATCCCAGTCCTGCCGTTTTTGTCTACACTCTTCCCAATATTTGCCTGGGAGAAATCAGTATAAAGTATAAACTTTACTCAGAAAATACTTTCTTTGTATTTGAAAAGTTTCCCTCAGACTTTTTCCCCGCTTATGCCAACACGCTGATTCGTACGGGAAAAGCAGAGGATGTGTTGTGCGGATGGGTGGAAATGTTGCACGAAGAATATCATGCCCTGGTGTACCGGGCAGGCCGGGTAGGAACGTGGGAGCATACGGAAGAGAATCTTAAAAAAATGATATAAATGGACCAATTAACGCAAGAAATTAAAGAAAAAATTATAACCGCACTTAATCTGGAAGATGTTTCGGCTGCGGATATGGACGATGAGGCCGCGCTTTTCGGCGACGGTCTGGGGCTGGATTCCATTGACGCCCTTGAACTCATTGTGATGCTCGACAAAGATTACGGTATCCGGCTTTCGGACCCTAAGGAGGGCAGAAACATCTTCCGGTCGGTCAAAACCATGGCGGCGTACATCGCCGAACACAGAACAAAGTAAATGGTAGGTATCACAGGAATGGGGATCATTTCGGCCATTGGCGAAACAGTGGAAGAAAATTTTCGTTCGCTGAAGGAGCTTAGGCCGGGTATTTCCCGTATCGAAAATATCGATACGGTACACGAAGGAGAGATTCGGGTAGGAGAAATAAAGAAAAGTAATAGAGAGTTAGCTAAATATCTAAATTTAGAACCCGGGAATAATTTTAGTCGCACTGCCATGCTGGGAGTGATGGCGGCACGGCAGGCAGTGACCCACGCGGGAATTACCGATATGGGGGAATGGAGGACCGGGCTGGTGTCGGCTACCAGCGTAGGAGGCATGGATACTACCGAGCAGTATTTTAGGGAATATCCTGAAAATGAAGAGATCAGGAGGTATATTCTCAGCCATGATCCGGGCGACAGTACCCATAAGATTGCGGATGCCCTGGGTATCCGGGGTTTTATTACCACCATCAGTACGGCCTGTTCTTCGGCCGCCAATGCCATTATGTTGGGAGCAAAACTCATCCAAAGTGGTGAACTTGACCGGGTGATTGTGGGAGGTACAGACGCCCTTTCCAAATTTACCATTAACGGTTTTAAAGCCCTCATGATTTTGTCGGATGAGGCGAATACGCCTTTTGACCGGGACCGGAAAGGACTGAACCTGGGGGAGGCCGCCGCGTACCTGGTGCTGGAGTCTGAAGCCGCCATCCGGGCGGGAAATAAGAAAGTTCTGGCCCGTTTATCCGGTTTTGGGAATGCCAACGACGCCTATCACCAAACGGCTTCTTCGGAAAACGGGGAAGGGGCCACGCTGGCCATGCAGAAAGCCCTGCAGGTGGCAAGGCTTTCCCCCGGGGATATTTCCTATATTAATGTACACGGTACCGCCACGGGCAACAATGATCTTTCGGAGGGTCGGGCGCTGATCCGGGTATTCGGTGACCGTGTGCCGCCCTTCAGCTCCACCAAGCCCTATACAGGGCATACCCTGGCCGCGGCGGGGGCCATTGAGGCCGTGTATAGTCTGCTTTCCCTGCGGCACGGGTTGATCTGGCCTAACCTGAACTTCCGGAACCCGATGCCGGAGTTTGAGCTCTTGCCTGAAACGACCTTGCAAAAGCGGGGAATCAAGCATGTTTTATCCAATTCTTTTGGTTTTGGAGGCAATTGTTCCACTTTAATCTTTTCCGATGATCTATATTAACGGAAGCGGATGTGTATCTGCCCAGCGGTCTTTTGACGGCAGTTTCCCGGAAGAAGTGATTCGGGGTGAGGGAACGGTCTTGCCTGTGGTGGCGCCTCCGTACAAGGATTTTATCTCCCCCGGCATGATCCGGCGAATGGGTTCCGGGGTGAAGAACGGGGTGGTGGCTTCGGCTCTGGCCCTGCGTGAGGCGGGTTCGCCCGAGCCTGACGCCATTCTGACCGGCACTGGGGTGGGCTGTATCCGCGATTCGGAGAATTTTCTCCAGTCCATTTTAGACAACGGGGAAATGTACCTGACGCCCACTGCGTTTATCCAGTCGACCCACAATACTGTGGGGGCGCAGATTGCACTCGGATTGGGCTGCAAGGCCTATAATTTTTCGTATGTCAACGGGGCGGTTTCTTTTGAATCGGCTTTGGTTGATGCGCGCCTCCAGCTTCTGAGCGGAGAGGCGGGAACCGTGCTGGTGGGCGGCGTGGACGAAAAAGCCGACTATACCTACGGACTTTTTGCCCTGGCCGGTTTGATCCGTTCGGGGGAAGGTTCCCCGGGCGCTACGTATAGCGAGGGGGCTGCATTTTTTGTTTTGGGTACCGAGAAGAAGGAAGAAAGTTACGCGGTTTTGCGGGATGTCAGTATACATAATCGCCTGAATCCCGAAGAGGTAGGAGGTGCGTTGAGGCAGTTTCTGGAACGAAGCGGTACGGCTCCGCACAGCATTGATGCAGTAGTAATCGGGAAAAACGATGATTCTCTTTTTCAGGAATATTATCCCCCCTTATTGAGCGAATTTTCTCCGGAAATACCGGTAATTCAGTATAAACATCTGTGCGGGGAGTACAATACGGCTTCGGCCTTCGGGTTCTGGCTTGCGGCAGGTATTCTGAGAAAGCAGGAGGTGCCGGAGGCGGTATTGCGGTCCGGGAAAAAGCCTGGGGCTACCCCTCTGAAGCACATTCTGCTCTACAACCAGTACCGGGGTCTCGATCACAGTTTTGTGTTGTTAAGCGCATGCTGACACACCGGTCCAATATCGTTTTGCTGGTTTCCGGCGTTTTGTTATGGAGCGGGCTTCGTTTGTTTTATCCTGTAAGTGTCATTTTTCCGATTGTTTTAGGCATAGGGGCGCTGGCGGTGGCCGTAGTCGGGTCGTTTCGTATCCGATGCAATTATCATCTGGATGCCCTGCACGAAAACCGGTCTTCGGAAGAAATTGCGCTCACCTTTGACGATGGTCCTACCGAATATACAGAAGAAGTGCTGATGCTTCTTTCTCAATACGGCCAAAAGGCTACGTTTTTCCTGATCGGGCGGCAGGTGGAGAAGTACCCCGCCCTGGCGAGGAGAATCCTGGAGGAAGGTCATACCATAGGCAACCATACCTATTCCCATTCTCCCCGTACAGGTTTTCTGGGGACAGGGGAGATGGCAAGGGAGATCCGGGAAGCCGACCGTATTCTCCGGGAGGTGACGGGTCGGAAAGTGAAATTTTACCGTCCGCCTTACGGGGTTACGAATCCTTCCGTTAAAAAAGCAGTCCAAGGAACAGGACATACCGTAATGGGCTGGAGTATTCGTTCCCTGGATACGGTGATCGGGCAGGAGAAAAGGATTTTGAACCGCGTGGTGCGTCGTTTGCGGGCGGGTCGGGTCATTCTTCTTCACGATACCTCTTCCCGGAGTGTCCAGGTGTTGAGGTTATTGTTGCCGGAGCTGGAAAGAAAGGGATTTCGGTCGGTACCTTTGGATCGGTTATTTAATTTGGAAGCGTATGAAAAAGTATAGTAGTATTCTTTTGTGGTTTCTTTTTGCGGCTGCGGCTCCTTCTGAAACGCCCATGAGCGAGGCCGAGATTCGGGCTTTCCGGGAAGGGGTGCGGAAAGAAGCGGCGCGTACGGAGACGCTGACGGCCGGGTTTACCCAGGCGCGTCACTCCCGTTATCTGGCCCAAGCGGCGGAAAGTGCCGGCACGCTCAGCTTTCAAAAGCCCGACCGCGTACTTTGGAAATATACGGCGCCCTCCGCGTACAGCGTCTTGTTCCGGGATAATAAAATGTATATTGATGATGCGGGAAAGAAGAAGGATGTGAATGCCGGAAAGCGACTGGAGAAGCTCAACCGCCTGGTTTCGGGCAGTGTGACGGGCGATATGTTTGATGCGCCTGAATTTGCGTTCTCTTTTGTACGGTCGGGAGGGAAAACCCTGGTGCGCTTGAAAACCCGTGATGCTAGCCTTAAACGATATATACGGGAAATTGAACTTACTTTCGACGGATTTACGGTGAGTGAGGTAAAAATGACGGAGCCGTCGGAAGACTATACCCGTATTGTGTTGAGAAACAAAGTAATCAATGGTCGACTGGATGCTGGAATTTTCAATTATTAGATAGATGTATAATTGTATTATTCTATAAATGTATATTTATAAGTATATACAAATACCAAAGTATTCTAAATTGTCTGCGTTTAGCCGGGCGATTAAAATTTATAGAAATAGCCATCAGCATTCAGCTATCAGAAAACCGGCACACCAAGAGGAGCGCCTCCCGCCGCCAATGTATAAGCTGACTGCTGAAAGCTGAAGGCTGAAAGCAAAATTTTATACACATGAAAACACTACTCTTATGTTTACTTTCCCTGGGTGTATTCGGGCAGTCTACCGTGCGCCCGGGCCTCAGGGCGGGAGCGAATTTTTCTCAGATTACCCGCACGTATTACGAGTCCCGCACCGATTTTTACGTGGGCGGTTATGCGGAGGTACGCCTTACTGACCTTTTTCGCTTGCAACCGGAAATCGGTTTTTCACGGCAGGGCGCCTCTGGTGATGTGTACCGCCTGCCCCAGGCGGGGGACTCGGAAGAGGACAAGGACTGGTTTCGCAAGAATATAGAATCCAACTATGTGACGGTAGGGATGACGGGGAAACTGGCTTTTTCGGAGGCGGTGCGGATGCTGTTTGGGGTGTCGGCAGAATATGCACTGGAAATGTTTAAACCTTTGCGCAAAGATGTGGATGTAGCCTTTTTAACCGGATTAGAATACAAATTGCCCTTTGGGTTAGGTGTGGAGGTGCGTGTAAAAAGAGGCACTTTCGATATGATCGACAGCCGGGAATACGAGACTTTCTCCGGAACAAGGAGCAGTTGGTTCACCATAGACCGTAACCTGAACCTGGTATTGCAAACCGGACTTAATTATACATTGAAATAGCGGTGAGCTATCAGCTATCAGAAAACCGGCACACCAGGGAAGCGTCGCGGGGCGGCCTCCCGCCCGGCTAAATTTTAATACGCATGAAATAGCCATGAGCCTTCAGCTATCAGCTATCAGAAAACCGGCACACCAACCGACCAATGTATAAGCTGACTGCTGAAAGCTGAAGGCTGAAAGCAAAATTTTATACAGATGAAAAAGCTTCTTTCCCTTCTCCTTTTCTCCGCACTACTCCCCGCCCGGGCGCAAATGATCCCATCGGTAGGGCTCAGAGCCGGTGTCGGTGTGTCGAATATTACCCATACGGTATTTTCGGCTAAGACTTCATTTTATGCCGGCATCACGGGCGAGATGCGGATGTCAGACCTGTACGCCCTACAGGTGGAGGCAGGCTACTCCGGGCAGGGTGCTTTGGGGCAGGTCACCGTGCAACGCCCGGTGAACCGGGAATTTTCCAATTCCGGTGTCCACGCGCATTATTTCACCCTGGGCGTCATGCATAAATTTACCCTTCACCGGACGTTTACGCTCCTGGCAGGTAGCTCGGGAGAGCAGGAGATGAGCGGTAATCCTTTTCTTAGTCGTACGCTTGACCTGGCCGCGGTGGCGGGTGCCGAATATAAATTTTCACCGGGCTTTGGGGTGGAAATAAGGGTTAAACGCGGACTTTTTGATATTTTTGACAATTCAACCTACAGTACGGGCCAATATACCGGGAATTTACTGATGGGAAGTCATGCGCACCTGGTCATGCAGGCCGGAGCGGTTTATTATTTTAAATAGGAGATATGTTGGTAGAAAAGGGTTTTTATTCGGTGAATCAGGTTATTCCCCTGGGCGAAGAAAAATACGAGGTACATTTGCTGCTGAATAAGGAGCACGCCATATTTAAGGGGCATTTCCCGGGGAATCCGGTTACGCCGGGGGCCTGTATGCTGCAGGTAGTAAAAGAGCTGACCCAGGATATTGTGGGCGCGAAGCTGATGATGACCGCGGCTACTAATGTGAAATTCATGGCCCTGATTAACCCGGAACTGAATCCTGAGCTCCGTTTGGAGCTGGAGATTGATACCCGGGAGGAAACAGAGGTGAAAGTGAAAAATACCACTCTTTTTGAAGGCACGGTCGCACTCAAAATGAGCAATACGTACAAAAGAATTTGAGGGA
>JBEBRS010000062.1:0-14087 GCA_040394705.1 Leadbetterella byssophila | reverse complement strand
GGCATGTCTTATACCGGAAAACGGATTTTTATTACAGGAAGAAATATCGATGCGTACCAGTCAAACGAAATGGCGACCGGCTACCTCAGCTGGAACCTGGCCCGCCGCGATTTTGAAAACCCGGGAAACTTCCTCAGCATCTCCAACATTTACAACAATTTCACCAAAGACATGCCTGAAGTGATCATTGATGACCAGGAAGTCATGCCGGCCGTTTTCGCTCATCTCCCGGCCCTGGCGGAGAAATACAAAAAGGCTGGGAAAAACGTGTACGAATTGAAGGCTGGGAATTGAAAAGCAGAGTCCCGTAAATGGAGACTCTGCTTGAAATAGGATTTACCTGAACTCTATCTTATTAGTATACCCAACCTTTGGTAGGCGTCAGATTAGGATTGAGTTCGATCTCGGCTTTAGGTACAGGCCAGGTGTACCAGTGATCTCCAATCCACTCGTAGGTAGTTCCTCCTGTACTTTCGGTTCCGCCCCAGGCATGTTGCGCTACTTTCTGCTCAAATTTGGTCTCTTTGAGTGTTCTCCACCGCATTTCATCGAAGAAGTTCACCCCTTCACCGATCAGTTCCCTTCTGCGCTCATCCCTTACATAGTTTCGGGCTGCCGACTGAGTCGCGAAAGAAGATGCCATGGTGGGTACGCCGGCGCGGTCTCTCACCTCTTTCACTTTTTGCATGGCTCCGGTCAGGTCTCCTGATTCTACCAGCGCTTCCGCCCACATCAGTATTACGTCAGCATAGCGAATGATAGGCTCATCTACCGGGTTTTGCTCCCGCCGGGCATATTCCAGTCCCTCTCCCACAAACTTACGGTTGATATACTTGAACTCGGCCTGGGCGTTACACGTTCCTGAGGTATAATATGTATCGGGCAGATCTTTATTCAGGTTAGGTTCGGCGTTGGCCTGATCAGCGTAGTATTTCCCTGTCACCGGAAAACGGTAAGTATACATACCCTCTTCAGAAGAATTACTGTTCACGCCTTTGAAGTTAGCGTACGGAGTGACCACGTTAAGTTCGAGGCGGGGGTCGCGGTGGGCATACGCCTTTCTCAGACGCGCTTCATTTCCCTCCTCCAGGTACAAACCTCTGGCGGCGGTATTCAGATTATTTAACTGGGCGTTCACTACCCCGCTAATGGTGGAATGGACTTCTACTCCGCCTACTTTCTGGTCGCGAAGGAAAAACACTTTCCGGTTAGGTGTACCCAAACTACTTACCGTCTCCCATTCGGGCAGAAAATCACTCCATTTAAAAGGTTTAACCGTATTTTCATCCACCACTACCTCATACAGCTCGACAAACGCAGGAGCCACCTGCAGGTCGGTCCAGCAACCCCGTCCATCTCTCGAACCTTGCTGAAATGCACCAAAAAATTTCTGTAAGGCAGTTCCGTATCCATTCGGTTCCTCAATGTACTGAACACTGAGGATCATCTCTTCACACGTCTCATTCTCAATTTTGAACAGCTCTTTGTAGTCAGGAAAGAGCTTGTAACCCGCATCACCCACCTTGGCAAAATCGGCCGTAGCTTTCTGATATTCCTGGGTCATCAGGTAGGCCTTTCCTCTTAAAGCATAAGCCGCACCCTTACTGGCCCTGCCCTCTCCTCTGATCTGGTTATCGGGCAGAGCGGGTTCATTAATTGCATCCGTCAGGTCCTGAATGATCTGCGCCCATACTTCGGCTTCTGAACTTTGCCCCCGGTTTCCATCCTCCGGATTCACCGGTTCGGTATAGATAGGCACCCCTTGCCCGTTACTACCGAAAAGCTCATTCAAACGCATATAAAAGAAAGCCCGAAGTACTTTGCATTCCGCCACCAGACGGCTCTTCTTCGCTTCATTAATTGGTGCATTGGGGATATTCAGAATAGCGTCATTGGCCCGGTGAACACCGTCATAACACCACTTCCAGTAATGCAGAAAATGGGAGTTACTGGGGTTCACCGCACTACTAAAGAGGTTTCCCATGTTGTATTCGCCCTGACCGGTCATTCCCAGCGCCTCAAATCCATAGTAGCCTATGGTTCCGCCCGAGCCAATCAGCCCGTCGCTTTTTACCGGTCTTTGAAGGGAATAGTACACCCCGATAACCCCCTGGTCTACCAGGTTCTCGGTGGTCCACATGGTACCGGAGGTTACCGTGTTGTTAGGCGCGGTATCCAGCATATCGGTACAGGATGTATTGCATAACAATACCGTGGTAAGTATATATATAATCCTTTTCATCTCTATAAAAATTTTTAGCTTTGAGCCGCAAAGCTCTTGTTTACTTTTCCCGGGCAAGTCAGTATTCTCCCGACTTCCCGAAACAAATTAAAATGTGACGGTCAGTCCGCCTGAATAAAGTTTGGAAATCGGATACACAATCAGTCCTGAGCCCAGTTCCGGATCTACTCCCTCAAAATTTTTATCTTTTATGGTCAAAAGATTTTCACCGGCAAAGAATACCCTCAGGCTGCTAATACGGGCTGAACGCACCCATTTAGAAGGAAGGGTATAACCTACCTGTAAAGATTTCAGCTTCAGGAAAGACGAATTATACAGGTAGAAAGTATTGGCTTGCATGATAGAGGATGCAGAGAGCAACCGGGGATATTTGGCATGGATACTGGCATTAGGGTCAGTAGCCGGATCATAGTGCTCATAGTCCGTATGCGCCTTTACCGCATCGTAGAAATAATACTTGGTCCAGGCATCGGCAGGCACCACGTCTCCGGTATTCGACACGATAGAACCGTTGGCACCCCGGTCATTAATATAGTGATATGAGCCTGTCCTTCCACTAAGCAAAGCGTTAAGGTCAAATCCTTTCCAGGCGGCGGTCAGGTTCATACCGAACGTGAACTTCGGTGTCTGCGACTTCCCGGTAAACTCCCGGTCGTCGTCGTTTCCATATTTCCCATCGCCGTTGACATCGGCCATAATCATTTGTCCGTACCAGATATTGGACGCTCCTGAGCCTACAGTATTGTTATTGAAGGAATATCCGGCCGCTATCATGGCCTTCACCCATTCCAGGTCGGCCTTGGTACGGATCATACCGTCTGTAGGACCGCCGTTCGGGTTTATAGCCCCGTCAGATTTGGTGTAGCTTCCGTCACCGGAATACGGTTTCATCAAAAACCACTCGTCAATCATGTACCCTTCCACGCGGCGCGTACTTCCACCGGTAGACACATCCGCCAGGTTGGTGAATCTCCGGGTAGGATTGCCCCATATATCCAGGGTACTGGGATCCTCGGCGTAATTGAGGCTTCCTTTAAAGTGCGTTACTTTGTTGGCATTATAGTTCACATTAAAGTTAATCCCGTAGCGGAAGTCCTTGGCCCGGTCATTCCAGCCCAGGGTCAGGTCAATCCCTTTATTCCCCAGCGACGCCGTATTCGACATGGGTGCGGAGATATTCCCCATGGTATGGTAAATGATCGCGGCGGTCAGGATATCCGAAGTATTCCGGTAATACACATCGATTTCGGTATTTAAGCGATCTTTCAGGAAAGAGGCTTCCACCCCTAAATTGTAAGTAGTCAGCTTCTCCCAGGAGAGGCCCAGGTTTTGAATGGTACTCTGAATCACCCCGTTGGCCACCTGTTGGTTAAATACGTTATTCACCTGTCGGTACAAGGTTTGCCAGTCGTAGTTTCCGCTTACCGTATTCCCTAAAGTACCATAAGATGCTTTCAGTTTCAGGTAGTCTATAAAATTCACAGACGATTTAAAGAACGGTTCATTGCTCAGCACCCAACCCGCAGATACAGACGGGAACCAGCCTACCCTGTTACCGGGTGCAAACTTGGAGGAAGCATCCTGGCGCAGGTTGGCTTCCAGCAGGTATTTGCCGTCAAAAGCATAGTTGACACGACCAAAATAGGATAGCATGGCATATTCCTGCTTGGCACTTCCCCCGATAGACTCCATAGTTGCCCCGGAGGTGATATCCGTAATCGTCCAGTCCATTAACCCTTTCCGGGTAGCAGAAAAACCGCTGTTTTTACTGTAGTATTGTTCAAAGCCCAGCAATCCGCCAAAATCGTGTTTCCCAAAAGTATTGTTGTAGCGAAGAAGCAGGTTATTGGTATAGCTGCTGGAGTTATACGCATAACGGTACGTAGTGGCCTGTTCCAGGTTTCCAATTCCTTCTTTTGGGTTCTCAAAGCTCTCCCTGAAACTGTAGCGGGGAAGGTTTTGACTGTAATTTTCATCTTCCCGGTTATATTCGTTGTAGTTGAACCGGGCTTCAAAGTTCAGTCCTTTCATAAGGTCAACATTCGCAAACCAGGTGGTATTCAGTCGGGTAAATTCGTTCTTCCCTCCGTTCGCGGCCACCTGTTGCAATATATTATCCTTTTGTGTGGTATTGGGATCTTCAGAAGCGCCATACAGCCCGTTGTATATCGGAGTAATGCCCGGAAACGCCTGTAGCAGGTAGGTCATGGAAGTGCTGCCCGGCTCTTTAAACTCCTTGGTTGCGTACGTCTGGGTGCCGAAACTGATACGATCGGCAATTTGGGCTTCCAGGTTCACGCGGGCATTGTACCGCTCCATTCCCGTATTGTTCAGGGTTCCGGGGTTGTTCTGATAGCCTACCGACATCATATAATTACTGGTATTGCTGCCACCGGTCAGCGACAGGCCATAACGCTGATATATATCGGGCTGAAAAAGAATCTGTGCCCAGTCTGTATTGGGGTAGGCCAGGCTATTCGGGATGCTCTGACCCGTCACAGGGTTGGTATACGTACCGTTGGGGTTCGCGTTAGCGGCTCTCCACTCGGCAATGGTGGCCACATCGTAGTCGGGCGAGGTAGTGGTTGGGTTGGCATTAATCTTGGCGATATTATGCAATTCCATAAAATCAGCGGTACTCGACATGAATTTAAGATCGGTCATGGCCTGAGAATGCGCGTATAAGGTATTGAACGTTATACGTGGAGCAGCGCCCTTTTTGCCTTTTTTCGTGGTAATAAGAATTACACCGTTGGCCGCCCGTGAACCGTAAATGGCAGCGGAAGCAGCGTCTTTCAGCACCGTAATACTTTCAATATCATCGGTATTTACCGGCACCATATCTGCAATGACTCCGTCTACCAGAATCAAAGGACTGCTGTTGTTAAATGAACCCGTACCCCTGATGCGGATGGCCACACTTTCACTGCCCGGATTACCGCTTCCCTGGGTGACTACTACACCCGGAGCCGTACCCGCCAGGGCCGTAGCTACGTTCATTACGGGGCGATTTGCGATTTTATCTGCCCCAATAGTAGAAACCGAACCTGTGAGGTTGGCTTTCTTTACCGTACCGTAACCCACCACCACTACTTCATCAAAAACCTGAGAAGAAAGGGTCAAAACAATACGATAATCACGGGTATCCGCACTGAGGCGGACCTGCTGCTTTTCAAAGCCGATAAAAGAAACTTCCAAAATACCGCTTTCAGGCGCGGCACCAATCCGGAACTTTCCTTCGGCATCGGTAGAAACTCCCACGGCAGTATTGAGCACCACCACAGATGCCCCTACTACCGGGGTACCGTCTGCTTCGGTCACGGTGCCGGTAACGGGGCGTGACTGCCCCATGCCCGCCAAAGGGGGAATAAGAAACAAAAGCAAAGCCGCCAGATACCTGTACCTGGAAGCCGTTTTCGGGGTAGAGATTTTTCTCATAGTTATTTAATAAATTAAAAATGGATCGGTATTACACTCCGCATGAAATCTGCTGATGTAAGTACGATTTGAATAACAGCCGAAAGATAGAAGAGGGAAGGAAAGGGGGTCGGTGAAAATCTTAAATAAAAGAAAGAAAATCTTAAATATTTTATATACTCTTTCTCTTTAAAGAGAAAGAAATATCAATAAAATACTGATAATAAATTAATTATAAAAACTTCAATCCAAAGAAGAAAGTTGTGCAGCCATGGAGGCAGTGAAGTCACCGGGAGCCACACCAAAATATTTTTTAAACTCTTTGGCAAAGTACTTCCGGTCATTATAGCCTACCGCGCCTGCCAGCTCACTGACGCTGATTTCCTTTTTGACCAGTAGCTCAGCCGCTTTCCGGAACCGCCGCACTTTGACTACATCATTTACTGACATACCGGTTAACGCACGCACCTTCTTATAGAGTACGGGTACGCTCATACCAATCTCACGAGCGAGTTTTTCTACCCCGAAATCCACGTCTTCGAGGTGTTCATCAATACTGCGGGATAATTTCTCCAAAAAAAGATCGTCTACAGAAACCGCCTCAGGTTGAATAGTCTCCTTTCCCAGGTTCAGGCGAGTCAATTCCTGTAGCGTTTTTTGTCTGACACGGTCGCGCGCGGCCAGTAAATTACGTACACTCAGGCCAAGCACACGTGTACTAAAAGGCTTGGTGAGATAGAGGTCGGCCCCGTGACGGAGCCCTTCCACCTGTTCATCCTGTGTGCTCCTGGCGGTGAGCAGTATCACCGGAATATGGTTAGTACGTTCATCCCCTTTGATTTTTTCACACAGCTGATACCCGTCCATTTCCGGCATCATCACGTCTGAAATCACCATTTCCGGAATCTCTGTTACGGCCATTTCCCAACCGGCCTTCCCGTTTTCAGCCGTGATGACCCGGTAAGCCGAAGAAAAATTTTCGACGATCATTTCCCGGATCTCAGGATTATCTTCCACCACCAGTATATGGCTTCCTTTGGCCGGGGTAGCGCTCCACGTGTCTTCCACCGCCCGCGTTTCATTTGACCCGGCCATTACCTCAGGAACAGGAGTGATTTTGATATTCCGGGGCAAAATCACCGTGAATACGGTTCTCCCCTCCATCCCATCGCGCTGCGGAGTACTCTCCACTGAAATACGTCCCTGATGCAGTTCCACAATGTTTTTGGACAATGCCAGTCCAATCCCATAGCCCGTATTCTGCAAACCGTGATCGGCCACCTGGAAAAAATTAGTAAAAAGCCTGGGCAAAAACTGAGGGGCTATGCCACGACCGTTATCGGTTACCCTGATCACCGCATCTTCCGCATTCGCCTCCGCGTACAATTCGATTCTCCCGCCTTCCGGGGTAAATTTGATGGCGTTCGCCAGCAGATTAAAAAACACCTTCTCCAGCTGTTTCTCATCAAAATTCATTTCAATCACCTCCTGCTTGTGCACAAAACTCATCTGAATATGAGAGGCCATAGCCGTTTCCCTGAATGACCGCCCGATTTCCTCCAGGAAAGGCACCAGGTTCTGGCGCCGGGCATAAAGCTGCAGGTGATTGGTTTCCGCTTTCCGGAAATCCATCAACTCCCGCACCAGGTTCAGCAAACGGTGGGTATTGGCCCTCACCTGGGTTAACTGCTGATAGACAAAACCCTCGGCCCGGCTCTCCGTGAGTAAACGCTCTACCGGCACCATGATTAAGGTAAGGTGAGTACGTATCTCATGCGATGCGTTGGTAAAGAAATTCAGTTTGGCCTGGTGCAGCTTATCTTCCCTTTTCCACAGTTCTCTCAGGAAAAAGAAACGCGCCACCATAAACACCATAGCTCCGACCAGCAGAATATAGAAACAATAGGCCCACCAGGTCAGCCAAAATGGGGGCTTCACGACGATTTCCAGTACTTTCACCTCGCTCCAAACCCCGTCGTTATTGGCCCCTTTCACCAGCAAACGGTAGCTACCCGGGGCCAGGTTGGTATAGGTTGCACTCCCTTCCGAAGTCTCTATCCACGTTTTGTCATACTCTTCCAGGCGGTACTGGTATACGTTTTTCCCGCTCTTGATGTAATTCAGCAAAGCGAAATCTACCGTAAAGGTATTCTGATCGTACCCCATATCCACCTCCGTGGCATACGTCATATTCTCCTCCCTTGACTTCCCTCCTACTTCGCCGTTCTGCCACCGGATACGGGTAAACACCAGGGGAGAGACATGCGGATTGTGCCCGATATTTCCGGGATAGAAGCGAGTAATCCCGTTAAATCCCCCAAAATAATAATACCCATCTGACGACCTGAAACAGGAATTATTATTAAAGACGTTTCCCCCGATACCATCGCTTTCGGTATACACCCGGTACACCCCTGTTTCGGGAAAATAATGTACCAGGCCCTTGTTCGTACTTACCCATAAATCGGCTTGCTCTCCACAAAGTATTCCCACAATATTCACCGACTGAAAGAAATCATTCGTGTATGTACGGAATCCGCTTCCCTCCACTTTGATCACCCCATTACCCGATGTACCGCCCCAAAGTTCACCCTCCTTATTTTCATCCAGACAATTGACCACCAGCACACTGTCGACCTCCTGAATAGCCCCACGCTCTATACGGTGAGCACCCCGACCCCCAAAGACCCAGAGTACATTGCCGGAATCTTTAAAAAGGAACCGATGGACCTGACCACGCAGAGATACATCCCGGCTTTCGCTAAGCCGTGTCCCCTGCCTGCTGAAGACCTTGAGCCCCTTGTTCGATGCCACCCAAAGGCCTCCATAGCCATCGTCACAGATAGAGCTAACCTCGCCGATGATTTTTTGGGAGCCTGCCGTAAGGTACTTGGAAAAACTTTGTCTGTCGGGCAGCAGTACGTTCAGTCCGCCCCCGTGTGTACCCACCCAGATGTTTCCGTCGGTGTCTCTGTGCAGAGATTTGACCAGGTTGGAGCCCAGGGAAGCTGGCCGGCGCGGTTCGTGCTTATAATACCGGTAAGTCCCCGTATTCCGCTGATAGTAATTTAGTCCGCCCCCTTCCGTGCCTATCCAGAAATTGCCCTTCCCGTCATCCGTGATACCGCTGACTACATTATTGTTAATACTGTTTCTTCCTTCCCGGATAACTGAAAATGTGGCCGTATATGCATAGCTGATATTTACCCCTCCGAAATAGGTGCCTACCCACATAGACCCGATCGTATCCTGGAAAATGGCATAAACGGAATTCTGGCTGAGGCTGTGCGGATTTTCCGGCTTTCGACTTATGCTTTCAAAAGTCAGTTGGAGCGGATCCAGGATACTTATGCCTTCCTGCGTACCTATCCAAAGCTTTTCATCCCGGGTAGGAGTAATGCAGCGGATATGGTTATTTATCAAACCGTCAGGAACCCTGTACGTGGTAAAAATACGGTTCTCGGGATCAAAGGAACAAAGCCCTTCTACCTGCGTACCTATCCACAACATCTGGCGTGCATCTTCTGCTATGGAAGTCACCTGGTTCATCTCTCCTGGAGGGAAAGGCCGGAAATTCGAGACCCGGTAAGACTCCCCTGAAACTTCCAGGCAATTCAATCCCTGATCGGTCCCAATCCATAACCGCCCCTTGCTGTCTTCAAAAATACCTTTCACAATATTTCCGGAGATTTTAGAGTCAAAAGACCGCCTTTCTCCACTTTCCGTAATATAATACAGTCCGTTTTCCGTACCCACCCATACTTTCCCCTTCGAATCTTCGTACACTTTAAAGATATTCCCTACCCGGCTTCCGTGAAAACTAATCCGCTCAAATTTATCCCCTGCCGCATCATACCGGTCCAGCCCCATAGAAGTCCCTACCCAAAGCGTACCGTCTCTTCCCGTCAGTAGTGAAGTGATATGTCCGCCGGAAATACTGGTTGTATCGTTTCCATCGTTCCGGTAAATTTTAAAGCGAACGCCGTCATAGCGGCATAAACCGGCCGTAGTGCCTAACCAGAGAAAGCCTGTTTGATCCTGTGTGAGAGACAGCACACTATAATTGGGAAGTCCGTCGGCCACAGAAAAATGCCGGAAACTCCTCTCCTGACACCAAGCCACCGGGCTTTCGCCAAGAAACATCATCCCAAAAAATAGTGCAAAATAACGCCACATTAAATAATTCATTCAGGGTAAAATCCGGATAAAAGTAATTCTAAAATTCCGTTATAGAAATATTTGTGTCATTCTAACACTTTTAAATACCTCATTATTAGTATATTACGAAAAATTTAAAATAACCTCCTTATAAATTTAAGATATTCTCCCTCCGGAAATATTTTAGTTCCCTAACATTGCATGAAAAACAGAAACGAGCTAAACGGTCCGAACCTTGCATCCGTCTAAACCTATACCGATGAAATGAAAAAAATTCTATTTTTTGTCCTCCTGATTTCCTGCACGGCCACCAGGAACCTCCCTCCAGATGATTTTACCCGGGAAAACCTGGCCTATGCGGCAAAAATGCTTTCCGCTCAGCTCCTGGAAGCCAACAAAAAATTTTCTGAGGAGAAAGGTGCCTATCCCCGTACTTCCAACGCCGCGGGGAAACTGGTCACTACTTCCATGTACGACTGGACCCCCGGCTTTTTCCCCGGCAGTCTCTGGCTGCTCTACGACACCTCCAAAGACCCGAATATGAAAGCCGAGGCCATCAAGTGGACGGAGAAATTAAAGCCTCTGCAACACTTTACCGGCCATCACGATCTGGGCTTTATGATGTATTGCAGCTACGGTAACGCCTACCGGTACACCGGTGAGGAATCGTACAAAGAAATACTGATCAATGCAGCCAAAGCGCTCTGTACCCGTTTTGACCCGGTCACCGGTTCTATCAAATCCTGGAATGTTTTTAAAAGCTGGCACGGGGATAAAACGTACGATTTCCCGGTGATCATTGACAACATGATGAACCTGGAAATGCTGTTTTTTGCGTCGAAAGTCACCGGCGACACCACGTTCCGGCATGTGGCGGTTACCCATGCCCTTACGGCCATGAAAAACCATTTCCGCCCGGATTACAGCTCTTATCACGTGGTCTGCTACGATCCTGCTACCGGCGAAGTGGTAGCCCGGGAAACGGCCCAGGGCTATGCCGACAATTCTACCTGGTCAAGGGGACAAGCCTGGGCCATTTACGGGTATACCATGTGCTACCGTGAAACCGGTGACCCCCGCTTTCTGAAAATGGCTACGGGCCTGGCCGACTATTATATCCAGCGGCTGCCGAAAGATTATATCCCTCTCTGGGATTTCAATGCCCAGCAGGAAGGCTATACCCCAGGGAAAAATTCCTACGCCCTCCAGGTCAGCACGCCCTACCGCGATGCCTCGGCGGCGGCCATCACCGCGTCAGCCCTTCTGGAACTGAGTACGTTTACGGGAAAGCAGAAAAACTACAAGGAAATCGCGGTAAAAACGCTGGAGTCGCTCAGCAGCGAGACCTACCTTGCTCAGCCGGGCACCAACGCGGGCTTCCTGGTGAAACATTGCGTAGGCAGTATACCGCACCGGGTGGAGATCGATGTGCCCCTGGTGTACGCCGATTACTATTATATTGAAGCCCTTCACCGGTACGCAAGTATGCAGGAGTAAATCGCTCCATTGCATTACGTATCTATGTGGTTAAAATAAAAACAAAATAGCTATGAGCTATCAGCTATCAGCCATGAGCTGACAGCTGATAGCTGAAGGCTGAAAGCAAAAATTTTATACAGATGAAATATAACACTCTCCTCCTCCTGTTTTTAAGTGCGGGAACTCTTTTCGCTCAAAGTACCACGGGTGCTCAAGACCGCGCCTACTGGGTAAAGACCCTGCATAAGATTGCCTGGCCGGTGGTAGACCACCTCTCCAAAGAAAGTCTCCACGAAAACATGCCCCTGGAAGAGGGGCCGGGGTATTACCTGGACGCCCGAAAGGTCTCCCACCTGGAGGCCGTGGGCCGCTGCCTGGCGGGTATTGCTCCCTGGCTGGAACTTCCGGACGATAACTCGGAAGAAGGGCTTCTGCGTCAAAAGTATAAAGCGGCCGCCGTGGCCGGTCTGACACATGCGGTGAACCCCCAAAGTAAAGATTACCTGAATTTTCGGGAAGGAAACCAGCCTATTGTAGACGCTTCCTACCTGGCTCAGGCCTTCATGCGGGCGCCGAAAGCCCTGTGGGAACCCCTCGACGCCCTTACCAAGCAACGTTACATTGAGGAGTTTAAATCTCAGCGAAACCGCAGCGGCGCCTACAATAACTGGCTCCTGTTCTCGGGCATCATAGAAGGTTTTCTCCGGTCTGCAGGCGAGGAGTTTGACCCGGTGCGGGTAGATTTTGCCCTGAATAAAATGAAGGAATGGTACACGGGCGACAGCTGGTATACCGACGGGGAAAAATTCAGCATGGACTACTACAATTCGTATGTCATCCATTCCATGCTGGTAGATTTGCTGGAAAGTTTAAAGACCCCTCAGACAGGAAAGTACCGCCAAAAGGGCTACAATACCGCCGCCGCTTACGATCAGGCCCTAAAGCGGATGATCCGCCATGCCGAGTTCCTGGAACGCATTATCGGTCCTGACGGCACATACCCTGCCTTCGGACGTTCCGTTACCTACCGTACCGCCGCCTTCCAGGCCCTGGGGCATACAGCCCTGCTGCACCAGCTGCCGGCCTGGATAGAACCCGCGCAGGTGCGCTGCGCCCTCACCCGGGTATTTTACCAAATGTACGAGGGAAACCAGAACTTCGATGCCCGCGGCTGGCTGGTGCTGGGTTTTAACGGACACCAACCCGGCATGGCCGACCAATACACTTCTACCGGTAGCTTATACATCGCTACGCTCGGTTTTTTGCCCCTGGGTTTACCGGCCACAGACCCTTTCTGGACCGCCCCCGCGGCAGACTGGACCGCCAAGAAGGCATGGAGCGGACAAGCCGTTAAAAAAGATTACAAAGTGGACTACTAACGTGGTCTTTAAAGAGCAGATAGGTTGAAATAATTAAATCTCGCACAACTTTTTTTACCCGAACAACAACAAGGCCATAATCAGGGTAATCACAATATTAAAGCCCTGTGCTCCCAGAAACACAAAGAGCGGTTTTTTGTTGGAGTGAACAAACAATTCCTTAAAGTTGGTTTCCAGGCCTATACTTACAAAAGCCAGGGCAAACCATACGCCTTGTATGCTTTTGATCACCGACTTGACCTCCCCTACCTTTTCTGTGGAAAGTACAAAAGAAAACAGGAGTGAAGCGGCAACAAACCCAATCACGAACTTGGGGAACCGTTCCCAGATCAGCTTCAATGTGGGTTTTTCGGCCGTTTGCTGGGCCTGATTCACTGACCAGTAAATGCTGATGGCGAAAGCGGCCAGTCCGAGCATTACATTCTGGGAAAACTTAATGATGGTACTGATTTCCAGGGCTTCATCGCCCACGAGTGAACCCGATGCCACCACCGCGCCTGTGGTATCGATACTTCCCCCGATCCAGGCGCCGGTCACGGCCTGGGAGAGCCCCATCCACTGGGCCAGATAGGGCATAAAGATCATCATGGGTACGGCGGTGATCAATACCATGGAAATCACGTAGGAGAGCTTTTTGGAGTCGCCTTTGATGGCACCGGAAGTGGCGATGGCGGCGGAGACCCCGCAGATGGAAACCGCGCTACTGATCATCAGGGACATTTCCTTGTCGATACCGGTACGCTTACAAAGCCAAAAGGCGAAATACCACACCGCAAGCACCACCACCAGGGCCTGCACCAGACCCAGCATTCCCGCCCGGAGAATTTCTGAAAAGATAATGGAAGTACCCAGCATCACCAGGCCGATTTTCACAAACAACTCGCTTTGCAGACTCTCCTTCAGCCATTCCGGAACGCCCAACACGTTATTAATAAACAAGCCGATGGCCAAACCGAAAATAACGGTCTCCAGGTTATACTCCTGTACCACCTTGTTTCCGGAAAGTATCTGCGCCAGCACCGAAAGTACAAAAAGCAACACAAACCCCGCCAGAAAGCGAGCGGGACTCTTACCCGTCAGCCAGGCGGCTAAGGTAGCGGCGGCACCCACCAGTCCCAGCTGGACCAGCGTTCTTATCATATTCTCTTTTCCCAGGATCTTCCCTGTAATATCGGAAAAGGCATTCCATTTAAATGAGGGGCTATCAAAACTAAATCCGGCGAGTACCACACCTATAACTAAGAAACCGGTGATCACTACCACCCAGTCTTCCGAAATATTGATCCTCTTTTCTTGCATTTTATGGTTCAGGTCATTTTCTACCCAATATTACGTAGAATGAAATTTATATCCTTAGAAACTTTACTTTTTCCTATAATTTCTTCGTATATTTACACCGGTTTAATGATTAT
>JBEBRS010000061.1:0-14093 GCA_040394705.1 Leadbetterella byssophila | reverse complement strand
CCGTAATTCGTAATTTTTAATTCGTAATTGACATCGCGCCCTTCGACAGGCTCAGGGTGACAGTGTCGATCGTTACGTGTCAGCTCTCAAGAATACAATAGTGAGTCCCGTAATTCGTAATTTTTAATTCGTAATTGTCCTCCCTACCCCATCACCACATCACAAAATCCTTAAATGTCTTTCTGATATTGCCCTCTGTAGGTTTTTTCTTGCTCTCCCAGGTAGCGTTAAGCTCCAGCGCCACCATGCCTTTGAGGTTCATGGTGTTGTTGAATTCATCTACTTTCTTGAGGAAATCGGCGCCTCTCCGCGCGGCCTTAAGCGAGTAGTCGCGGGCAAAAATGTCTCCCTTGGTCTGGATCTCGTTTTTCTTCTCAATCACATAGTTCAGTCTTTCTATCACGTCTTTCATCGACTTCCCGATCACTTCTGTGGCTTCCAGGGTGCTGATGGTCAGGGTGGTGGTGCCGCCTACTGCCGAAATGGTCTTCTGGGTGTTGGCATTGCCGTTGGCAATGACTGACGAAAGGCCGGTGGTGGCCCCGAGGGAAGCGTTCACTACCGAGCGGCCTCTTTTTCCTTTTCTGGCACGCTGGTAATCCTTTTTCAGCTCCTGTTCCTTTTCCTTAAGCTGCTCCAGGAGTTCCCAGGCATTGACCAGGGAAGAGTAGTACAGGCTATAATTTTTCCGGTCCAGCTCCACTTCGTTCACCGTATTCTTGACCAGGAAATTGACCCGCCGCACCTCCCGGTTCTGGGTCTGATCCAATACAAAGAAATCAATGTAAAAGCCCAGGGTATCGGCCGGGTCCTGCACGAAATCATAGCCGGGACTCCAGGTGAACTCGTATTGGTTGTTGGAGTTTTTAACCAGGGTGTTTTTCGGGAAATCGTGGGCGTTGGTTACAAAATCAAAAATAGTAATGTCTTCTTCCCCGTTCGGATCTGACAGGTAGAAGCGGAGGTTGACTTTCTCGTTTTCCCGCAACTGTATCTTATCGGTTTTCGGTACCATGGTAATCTGGGGCGGCAAGTCGAGTTGGGTGACTTCCAGCCGTAGTGTACCCTTTACTGCTGATTTCGCGGGCTGATCCTGGATCAGAAATTCAATGTAACGCGGACTTTCTTTGAGTTGCTTGAACTGGTTCAGGGAGGGGTTCCAGGTGATTTCCCCCTGGGTGCTCATGTTCATGCCCTGGGGAAGGGTCTCCAGGTTCGGTACAAAGACAATCGGGTCGTTGTCTTCGTCATACGCCATGTCTGAATTGATTTTGTACACGTTATTATGATTGTACTGCACGTAAAACGATTTCAGGTTATTGAGTACGGGTGGGCGGTTGG
The DNA here is from genome assembly GCA_040394705.1 of Leadbetterella byssophila. Taxonomy (GTDB): domain Bacteria; phylum Bacteroidota; class Bacteroidia; order Cytophagales; family Spirosomataceae; genus Leadbetterella; species Leadbetterella byssophila_B. The sequence goes on along the minus strand of JBEBRS010000061.1, from coordinate 12,752 downwards.
TATGCAGTACCTTGAAGTCTACGTTGCTGGTTACCTTGTTTTCCCTGTCGTCTTTCGCTTCTATGATAATCTGGAAAATCTTCTCCTGTTCTACACGGTCTACCAGGTGATACGCCGGCACCCACGTAAACACGCCCACGCTGTCGAGGTCCATGCCCGCCACTTTTCCCTGCTGGATGGCGAATTTATAATTCATTTTCAGGGAGTCAGGCTGCAGGCGAATCTGGAAAGAAAGGGTATCGCCCTCTTTCACCACATTCCATCCCGGTGTGCGGGGTAGGAAAATCCGGGGGGTAACGTTCTGAGCGAAAGCACTTACGGAAAATAACAGCAGAATGAGTAATCTCGTCAACATTTATACTTCTTCTTTTTTAGGAATAACAACACATGGAAAACCGAAAAGACACCGGTCTTTAATAAATTGGGCGACTTCCGCCGGCACATTCTCCTCCCAACCGGGTTCGCCGGTCTGAATCAGGCTAAGCATGTCGTCGGTAATGATAGTGAGGTTCGACTTATTATAATGATAGATATCTTCAATTTTATTGTTGGCGATCAGGTACCGGTATAGGTCGGTGAGGTGAGAAGGCGGGTTGAACCGCATACAATTCATAATCACGCCATCTTTCAATGTCGGGTACACAAACGCCTTGATATTTTTACTAAATAACGTAGCGAACGACTGAAGTATTTCACCGGGAAGCTCTTTGTAATTCTCTTCCTCGAAAATATACTCCAGGTTAGGGTAGCCCATAATCAGGCCCAGCTTTTGTTTCGTAAACACCGAAAGATAGCTTACCAGCTTATAGTATTCCACGTAATTACTGATCATCACCGTATGCCCCAGGGCGCAGAGGATGTCCACACGGTCAAGGAAATCTTTCTCGTCTATAGCTCCGTCTGATCTAAGTCCCTGGAGTGTCAGTTCCACCAGTACCAGCAGGCGGCTCTCGTCTACATCACTTTCCTGCCGGAACTGCATCAGGCCGTTTTCCAGCATGTCCATGTGTACATGGGTAATGGGGCGGAAGCGGCCGCGGAGCATCAGGATATTCTTTTTGTACAGAATATCGGAAGGCTGTACGTTTTTGCCGTCGGCACCGAAAATAGCTACATCCGAAAACCCGTTCCGTACCAGCCTCAAAGACATCAGGCGGCCGTCTACCGCCTTAAATGCGGGGCCGAAAAACTTGATGGAATCCAGCTGAAAGCGGTCTGTGGCCACGTTGTCGCGCAGAGATTCCAGGAAAATTTCCGGGTTTTGATAATAATGAAAGCAAGCGTAGATCAGGTTTACCCCCAGTATTCCCACCGCCTGCTGCTGCAGGATGGTGTCGCGGTCCAGCAGGCGGATATGAATGATCACATCGTGGTATTCGCCCTGGGGTTCGGTCTGGAAACGGCAACCCAGCCACCCGTGGGGGTGGTTGTTTTTTTGGTAGTTCAGGGTAACCACGGTATTCGCAAAAGAGAAGAAACGGGTTTCATTGCCTCTTTTTTCATTCAGACGCTCAATCAGCAGATCATATTCATGGTCCAGCATACTGCCCAGGCGCTCCTGGCATACGTATCTTTTGTCTTTTAACGGGCCGTAGATGGCATCGGAAAAAGTCATGTCATAAGCCGACATCGACTTGGCTACCGTACCCGAAGCACCACCGGCTTTAAAGAAAATACCGGCAACCTCCTGGCCGGCCCCGATTTCCGCGAAAGTACCGTAAATCTTACTGTCAAGGTTGATTTTTAAGGCTTTCTGCAGGGTTCCCAGGCCTGAGTCATGAGTTATCGCCATAATTATTGACTGTCGAAGTAATTCAAACAGCAAAGATACTAATTTTTTTTAAGCCTGAGGCTTCCCTGATTTGTAAAAACAACGATTATATTTGATGCGGTTCCCTTAATTATCCGCTTTTTTATTTTTATATTTGCTAGAAATAGGTAAGTCTTAACCTGTTATTTTTAAATTAATTATGATCAGAATCTACTCCTTTGTACTTTTTTTTCTGAGCGGTATCACCGCATTTTCCCAGGGATTTCCGGGAAGAAGGACCCTACAGAATAACGGCCTCCGGTCGCAACAGGAGCTACCGGTAGTCCGCGGGAAAGAAAACCCTACGGCTGCTCGTTTTGCGCCGCTCCAGGCCGACCTGTCGCGACGGAAAGTGGTAGACGAGGAAAGCGGAGCCGTAGCCTATATCCGCAATCCGCAATTCGCCGGGGATTCCCGGAACGGGCGGAAGAGTAGCCGGGAGATGAGTTTCGATTTTCTGCAATCGCTGCGGAGCGACCTGAAGGTGAACAACGCCCGGGAGGAATTCCGGATCGTGTCGGAGTTTACCGATGCGCGGGGCGTACGGCGGGTGAGTCTTGAACAGCATTTTAAAGGGATCCCTTTGTATGGGGGAGAACTGGGCCTCCACTCCAACCGCGCCGGAGTAACCGAATTTATGATGGGAAGGGTCTTTCCTACTCCCAAAGTGAATACGAAGCCCGAGGTAGGAGAAGAGCAAGCTATCCGTTTTGCTTACGAAGACCTGGGGCGGCGGTCGATTGTAAGGAAAGAAGGATTGGTCAGTAAACTGCTGGCCCTGGACCCCGACAAGGGAGAGTTGTTTATTTATCCGGGGAAAGACCGCGACAGGTTGGTGTACCACCTGACCCTCCGGCCTAACCTCCTGGAGCGTTGGGTATATTTTGTAGATGCCCACACCGGAGAAGTGGTGGAGAAATACAACCATACCTGTACGCTCGACGGGGTGGTGCAGGCCAGCTCGCGCGACCTCAACAATGTGCAGCAGGCTTTTCAGGCTTACCAGATCGGTAGTCAGTATGTGCTGATCGATACCCGGAAAGCCATGTTCCGGCCCGGAGAGTCGGAACTGCCGAATTCCCCCGTAGGGGCCATACTGACCATTGATGCGAAAAACGCACGGGTGGACAATGAAGACATGGACCTGTACCACGTGGTCTCTAACAACCCCTCCCAATGGAATGCCACGGCCGTATCGGCACACGTGAACGCCTCCCGAAGCTATGATTATTACGAACAGAAATTTGGGCGGCTTTCCCTGAACGGAAACGGAGGAAATATTATTTCGGTCATCAATATCACAGACGAAGATGGAAAAGGATTTGATAATGCTTTCTGGAACGGGGTTTTTATGGGCTACGGTAACGGCGGACAGGCCTTTAAGCCCCTGGCGGGGTCTCTGGATGTAGCCGGGCATGAGATGACCCACGGGGTGATTGAAAATACGGCCAAACTGGAATACCGCAACCAGTCGGGCGCACTGAACGAGTCTTTTGCCGATATTTTCGGGGCCATGATTGACCGTGACGACTGGACCCTCGGAGAAGACGTGGTGAACCGGTCGGTGTTTCCTTCCGGCGCTTTACGTTCTCTTCAGAACCCGAACCAGGGAGGCCGGAACGACCCCGGTTACCAGCCTATGTACATGTCGCAGTACGAAGTCTTGCGCGATACACCCGAACAGGATAACGGCGGGGTACATATCAACAGTGGTATTCCGAACCACGCGTTCTACCTGTTTGCTACGGGCACGGGCATGAATAAAGACAAAGCGGAAAAGATCTATTACCATGCCCTGACCCACTACCTGGGCCGTACCTCGCGCTTCGCTGACCTGAGACTTGCCGTGATCCAGTCGGCAAAAGATCTGTTTGGCGATACAGAAGTTCAGGCGGCGCGGACGGCCTTTGATAAAGTCGGCATCCTGGAAAGCGGATCGGCCAGCGTAGACCCCTCCAAAGAAAATGAAGTGCCGGCCAATCCCGGCAACGCCCAGATGGTGGCTTTTGGTCCGGCACAAAATGATCAGCAGCTGTACCTGGCCAATTTCAATTTCGGGGCTATGAATTTTAGCCGTATCACCGGAGCAGTAGGCTGTCTTTCCAAGCCCTCCATTACGGATAACGGCGAGGTCATGGTATTTGTAGGAAATGATCAGAAGATTCACGCCTATGACCTCCAGGCCAAGCGGGAGCTGAACTTTAATGACGGCACCGGCCTGAAATGGTATAACGCGGCCATCTCGAAAGACGGGAAGAGAATAGCGGCCATTGCCGATGAAACCCAGGATAACAATTACATTTATGTGTTTGATCTGGTGGCCGGAAACGGGGTGAAATTTGAGCTCTATAATCCCACGTATTCCAATGGCGTAAATTCAGGGAAAGTACTCTTTGCCGAAGCCCTGGAATGGGACCTCTCGGGCGAATATGTAGTGTACGACGCGCAGAACCAGATCGGAGGATGGTTTTCCCAAACCCGCACTTTCTATGATGTAGGCGTGCTGAGAGCCTGGGATCCGCTGCGAAATACCTACGGTGACGGCTCCATTGAAAAGATTTTCAGCGATGTGCCGGAGGGCGTGAGCGTAGGCAATCCGGCCTTTGCCAAAACCAACTCGGGTATCCTGGCGTTTGACTATATCGATGAAAACGATGATACTTATTATATCCTCACCCTGGACCTGAACCGGTCTTCCAATTCCCTGAAATATTTTGAAACGAGTACCATCGGCTTCCCGGATTTCAGTAAGACCGACCAGTACCTGACTTTCAATCACATCCAAAACAACCGGTATTACCTGGTGGGCGTCCCACTGGCGGCCGACAAGATTACAACCGACTACAACAGTGGTGTCGCCCTCGCCATTGATAAGGTATTCGGGGTGTCGTTTGCCAACGGAACCCGGACTTTGCCCCAGATCCAGGAGCAAACGGTAACTATCAGTCCCATTGGAGACAAAAACCCGGGAGTTTCTTTCGATATTGACGCCGCTGCAAGCTCGGGACTCCCCCTGATTTATAAACTGGCCTCGTCTAACGCTACTATTTCAGGGAAGCGGGTGACGGTGGGTTCGGTGCCGGGAAAGGTGTACCTGGAAGTGATTCAGCTGGGAGACTCGCAGTATGCCACCGCTTCTGCGGAAGCAGAATTTTGTATTGTGCCGCCAACACCGGTGTTGACGGATAACGGCAATCAGGTAGTGGCCTCGGGTGGTGGACTGTACCAGTTTTTTGTGAATGGAAACCCCATGGGCGGGTACACTTCCAACACCACATTTCGTAAAGATTTTGACGGTACCTACAGTGTGAAAGGAGTCACGCAGGACGGGTGTTTGAGCCCGTCATCCAATGTGATCACCTATAACCGGGTACTGGCCAATGAAGATCCGTCTGTAAGAGTGGAGGTGTTGCCCAACCCCGTCGGCGATGTACTTACGCTCAAAATTCCGGAAGGAGAAACGATGGAAGGCGTAGAGATCAGGGATAGCGCGGGAGGCGGACGGCTTACCTCCAAAACCCTGAAAACGCCGGTGGCTCACCTGCCCGCGGGACTGTACCTGCTGAAAGTAAAAACCGACCGGGATACGTATTCGGCTAAGATGGTGAAGTTATGAGGTGTTAGATATTAGATATTAGAAGTTAGATTTTAGATGTTAGATATTAGACAGGCTATAATTGGTGGATAGGTTCTTCCCATGAATAGCACGGGGCGGCTGTCCGCCCGAAGGCTCATAGCTGATAGCTGAAGGCTGAAAGCAAAAATTTAATACACATGAAAAGCAAAGACATCGTTACTTCTTTTTACGAGGCCATGAAGACCCGCGATTACCGGACCATGGCCTCCCTATATGCCCTGAATTCGGTATTTAGCGACCCCGTTTTTCCCAGTTTATCGGGCTTCGAAGCCGGTAAAATGTGGGAAATGCTGCTGAAAGGAGCCAAGGATATGGAGTTGGAATACAAAATACTGGAGCATAGCAAAGACAAGGCCAAGGTAAGGTGGGTGGCGCATTATACGTTTTCCAAAACCGGGCGTAAGGTCAGGAATGAGGTGGTTTCTACCTTTGAATTTCTCGACGGGCAGATCCTTACCCAGCGCGACCGTTTTCATTTTAGAAAATGGGCGCGTCAGGCCCTCGGTTTTCTGCCCTGGTTGCTGGGTTTTACCGGTGTTACCCAGAAAAAAGTACAGGAAACCGCCGAGCGCGGATTGAACGATTTTATTCGGGCCTATCCCTAAACATTTTGACAAATATCAGGGGCGATTCGTTTCCCGGTTTCCGGATTTCCAGGAAGGTATAGGTAGGGGCGGGAAGGCGGTCTGGCGCCAGGTAGAGTCGGGAGGCGGCCGAAAGATGTTCGAAAAAGGCCTCCTCTTCCGCGTTTCCTGACGGAAGACGGGTCAGTTTTTCCAGGTGTACGCGATAAAAAAAGCCTTTCACAAAACCCGCGGAAACGTGGTCAATACTGAATTTTCCTGTAAAATCATGCTTACGGTACTTTCCTGTAAAGTCGCCGGTTTCGAAATTGACTTCCAGGGTAACCCGAGACCGGGAGAGTTCCTTCGGTAATTTATCTTCCTGAAGTCCGGAAACGTGGCGATAAAAGGCGTCATTTCCCTGGCGTGGAAGGCGGGGAGAGCAGGCGGTCAAGACCAGCAGGAAGAGCAGAAGCAGTCTCATATTTCGGCAAGTATTAATTCATTCCCGTCTAGTACAAAGGTATATTTTTTTTCAAAGTCGCGCATGGCATTGATAAAAGCGATAGCCTTAAAACAGGGGAGGTCATCGAGGGAAACGGAGGTCTCCCGCACGGTGCCGTGGTGGAGAAGGGCGGCTCTTTTCGTGCCGGGAAGAAGAAAAGTGGAGGGGGTGACCCATTCCTGTCCGTCAAAAAAGACCACATTGCAGTAGGAAGTGTCTGTCACGAAACCGTTTCTGAGGAAAAGAACGTCGTCGCAGTCGGGGTACGCTTTCAGGTATTTCCTGAAAAAATCACGGTCGGCGAATTTAAAAGCGTAATCCAGTCCGCCTGCGTCGGCCAACCCCAGTTTGCGGTGAGGTTTGATTTCGTACAATTCCGCGCGTATCGCGGTAATGCCGGAGGTATAATCCACCCGCACCTTGAACAGTCCTTCGGGGTAATCGGTAAGCGCATCGTACAGGCTATTTACGTCAAACTCCGCGCGATCAAAGAAAGTCGCCTGGGTTTTTCGAACCCGCTCCAGATGGAAGTCCAGGTTACAAAGCTGGCCGTTCAGCAGTTTAAAGGTTTCAAAGAATTCCGCTTGCATATCGCATTACGTTTAATTTCACAAAGTCAGCTTTATGGCTTTCGGATAGATTAAAAGTAGTAAAATTTATCCTACCGGGATATAGACCTTTTGGTAAAGTTCTCTGTATTCTTTCTCTGCTTCGCTGAGATGGGTGATACCGCCTCCGGTTTTGAATACGAAATTTCCGGGACCGGTTTGCTCAATGAAACGAATCATGACCGCGGATCTCAGGGTGTCTCCGTCAAAAATACCGCAAACGCCGGAATAGAAGCCGCGGTCTCCGTCTTTATGCAGGGGTTTCTCGGCGTCCCGTATGACTTCCAGCGTTTTGACTTTGGGGGCGCCGCAGATGGAGCCCGCAGGAAGCAGGTCAAAAAACCAGGAACCCAGGGTTTCTTTCCAGTTTTCGGGCAGCTGCCCGCGGATTTCGGAACTCATCTGGAGAATTTCCCCGCCGTTTTCTTTGCGTATCCGGTCCGTGTACCGGAACCGTTCCACCCGCACCTGCCCGGCTACCTTGCTGAGGTCATTTCGGAGAAGGTCTACAATGGTGGTGTGTTCATACAGTTCCTTCCGATCAGACCGCAGCTCTTCTTCTGCGTTTTCGATGCCGGCGTCTATGGTGCCTTTCATGGGAAAGGTGGCAATTTCGCCCGTTTCGGAAACGGTAATGAAAGTCTCGGGAGAGAAACAGACAAACTGATCTTTTACCCAGAGTTTATACGGAGCCTTTGCATTTTCAAAAACATCCTCCAGGCTGCCGAGACCGGAAACGGGGACAGACGCGGTCAGGTTGGTCAGGAAGCTGTTCCCGGCCAGGAGATTATTTCGTACTTCCTGAAAGGCGCGGTGGTAGGTATCAAAAGTAATGTTTTTTGGCCGGAGACGGATGTCTACAGAGGCCGGGCTGCGTGAGTCGATCGGGGCTTCGCGCCCTCCGACAAGCTCGGGGTGACCGGGCTTCTTCTCTGAGCGGCCAGCACCTGCACCGTCGGGCCGATACAAGCGGGCGCTTTCCGGCTGAACCGGCGCCTCCGGAAAGGTATAGCGTATAAAATCCGGATCCATCTCATCCAATGGAATCAAGGAACTCCGGGTGCGGTCATAGCTGATTACGAACAATAGAGGGCGGCGGTCTTGCCCCGCTTTGTTCATGAATTCGATGGCGGCGGATTCACCATAATTGACAATGGACCAATGGGCAAGGTTGTCCATTGGTCCATTGTCTGCTCGTCCATTGTTCATTATTGATACGCTTCCACCGGTTCGCATGCGCACACCAGGTTCCGGTCGCCGTAGGCCGAGTCTACACGACTTACTGCGGGCCAGAATTTATTGGTTTTCAGTCGCTCTTCGGCGAAAGCCGCCTTCTCCCGCGAGTAAGGCAGGGTCCATTCTTCGGCCAATACCACGCTCATGGTATGGGGTGCGTTAACCAGTACATTGTTGTCTTTAGGATACAGGCCTTCTTCAATTTCGGCAATCTCCTTCCGGATCGAAATCAGGGCATCGCAGAAGCGGTCGAGTTCGGCTTTGGATTCCGATTCGGTGGGTTCAATCATCAGGGTACCCGCCACCGGGAATGATACGGTGGGTGCATGGAAACCGTAATCCATCAGTCGTTTGGCGATGTCTTCCACTTCTACACCCGTGACCATTTTAAACGGACGGCAGTCTACGATCATCTCATGCGCGCAGCGTCCGTTAGCGCCGGTATACAGGATGGGGAAGTGTTTTTCCAGCCTTGACTTGATATAATTGGCATTTAATATGGCATATTGGGTAGCCCGGGTCAGTCCTTCTCCGCCCATCATGGCAATGAACGCATACGGAATGGGCAGGATACCGGCGCTACCCCAGGGGGCGGCCGAAATGCCGTGAATGCTGTGCTGGCCGCCGGTTTCTACTACTGCGTTGCCGGGCAGGAAAGGGGCCAGTTCGGAGGTACAGCAGATGGGCCCTATTCCCGGGCCTCCTCCTCCATGGGGAATGGCGAAGGTCTTGTGGAGGTTCAGGTGGCAAACGTCGGCGCCGATGCGGCCCGGTGAAGTCAGTCCTACCTGGGCGTTCATGTTGGCGCCGTCCATATATACTTTTCCCCCGTTTTGATGAATGATGGCACAGATATCGGTGATGCTTTCCTCAAACACCCCGTGGGTAGAGGGGTAAGTCACCATCAGGCAGGCCAGGGTATCGGCGTACTGTTCGGCTTTGGCCTTGAGGTCTTCTACTTCTATATTGCCTTTCTCGTCGCATTTCACCACCACCACTTTCAATCCGGCCATGACTGCCGAGGCGGGGTTGGTGCCGTGCGCGGAAGAAGGGATCAGCGCAATATTCCTTTGGCTCTCGCCTTTGTTCTCAAAAAACGCTTTTATCACCATGAGACCGGCCAATTCGCCCTGGGCGCCCGAGTTGGGTTGCAGGGAGGTGGCGGCAAAACCGGTGATTTCCGCCAGCCAGGCTTCCAGTTCCCGGAATAACTCCTGGTATCCCTGGGTTTGATCAGCGGGTGCGAAAGGATGAATCTTCGCGAAGCCGGGCAGGGTGATGGGCAACATTTCAGAAGTGGCGTTGAGCTTCATGGTACAGCTTCCAAGGGAAATCATGGAGTGTACCAGGGAGAGGTCTTTGTTTTCCAGGGTCTTCAGGTACCGGAGCATTTCGTGTTCGGTGTGGTAGCTGCTGAAGATGGGGTGCTGAAGATAGGGGCTGTTTCGCTGAAGCGCTTCGGGAATGCGGCTTTCTACCTGGGTTTTCAGCTGCATGACCGTTTTTTCACCCCGTGCTTCCGAAAAGATTTCCAGGAGCAGGGCTACGTCAGCAAGGGTTTTGGTTTCGTCAAAGGAAATGCCGATATCTTCCGTACCGTGGTAGCGCAGGTTCACGCCCCGGGCTTCGGCCAGCTGGCGCACCCGGCGGTTGTCTGCTACGTCCAGGGTAACCGTATCGAACCAGGTGGTATTCAAAACCCGGTAGTCGAGCCCCTGCACCGAATTGGCGAACAGGGTAGTGAGGCCGTGTACTTTGGAGGCGATTTTTTTCAAACCTTCCGGACCGTGGTAGAGGCAGTATCCGGCAGACAGCACGGAAAGCAGCACCTGGGCCGTACATATATTGGATGTGGCTTTTTCCCGGCGGATGTGTTGCTCGCGGGTTTGGAGGGCCATGCGAAGTGCCCGGTTGCCCTGGGCGTCTATGGATACCCCGATGATCCGTCCGGGGATCTGGCGTTTGTATTCGTCGCGCGTAGCAAAAAATGCAGCGTGGGGTCCACCAAAGCTCATGGGTACGCCCAGTCGCTGACTGGTGCCTACAGCCACATCGGCCCCCATTTCTCCCGGACTTTTCACCAGCGTAAGCGAAAGCAGGTCGGTATTGATACACACTTTGATGTCTTGCTCGTGCAGGGCCTCAATCAGGTGGGAATAGTCTTTTACTTCTCCCTGTGTGCCCGGGTTCTGGATCAGTACGCCGTACACGTCTGAGTCAGTGAAATTGAAGGTTTCCACGTTGCCCGTGACAATTTCCACGCCTATGCCTTTGGCGCGCCCTTTGACCACATCGATGACCTGGGGGTGGCAGTTTTCGGCTACGAAGAAGGTATTGGCGTTCTTTTTCGCGCCTTTTTTCAGGCTGGCGAGCATAGACATGGCTTCGGCGGCGGCGGTGGCTTCATCCAGGAGGGAGGCATTGGCGATCTCCATGCCGGTCAGGTCAGCTACTACCGTTTGAAAGGTGAGCAGCATTTCCAGCCTTCCCTGGGCGATTTCCGCCTGGTAAGGGGTATACGCCGTGTACCAGGCCGGGTTTTCCAGGATATTCCGCTGTACTACTTTCGGAAGAAGGGTGTCGTAGTACCCGCAGCCAATAAAAGACTTAAAGATCTTGTTTTTCGCGGCCAGTCCGTTGATTTTCTCTTCGAATGCGGTTTCAGATAAGCCGGAGGGAAGATCCAGGGCCTTCTTGCTGCGGATATTGGCCGGAACGGTCTGGTCTATTAATTCACCGGGACTGCTGACACCAATAGCGTCACACATGGCGGCAATTTCCTGTTGGGTTTTACCCTGGTGCCTGTCTTCAAACAGTTCCGGCGAATTCAAATCGATGAGCATACAAATAAGAAGATGATGAAGTGTAAAAAAAAGTGTTGCAAATTTAGTGCTTTTGCGTGGTTGTTTAAATAAAAAGTTTTGAAGTTATTTGTTCCCTGAAATATTTTTAAAATTTAAGCTGTCAGCGATCACCGGGTAAACCGGGCAGGGCAGTCTATCGGTGTGTATCCCGGTTTGTCCTGCGCTTCGCCAGCAGTATTTAGCAAAAAATACCTTATGAAGAAATTCGTTTGTTTGATGTCGGGGGTGTTGCTGTATGCCGGTGTATCGGCGCAGTCTCCTCTGAAAACCTATGAGGCCACCCTCAAAGAGGCCGATTTGAAAAAGCATCTGACCTATATTGCGTCTGATGAGCTGGAGGGGCGGGATACGGGGTCGGAAGGCCAGAAGAAAGCCGCCCGATATATCACCGATCATCTCCGGGAGTGGGGGTTAGAGCCTATAGTGAATACGCCGGAAGGGAAAAGCTACCTGCAAACGTTTCCTTTATATAAGGCAGACTGGGGAGAAGGCTACGTGACAGTAGGCAAGAAAAAGATGACCTTCTTTAAAGATTACATCCCGTCTGGCCTGGTGAATATCCCGGAAGAAAGAGGATTGGAAACCGTTTTTGTGGGCTACGGCGTGAAAGACGATAACCGAAACGATTACGAGGGTAAAGAGGTGAAAGGGAAAGCGGTGGTCTTTCTCACGGGCGACGGTAGCGCAGACGGGCAGGGCTGGTCGGGAACGGCGGGCCTGAGAAGAAAAAACCGGATTGCAACCGACTTAGGTGCTGCGGCCATCTTTGAAATATCTACGGAAGAAGAAAGCGCGTTCAAAACCCTGGTGGCCCAGCGGAAGGCCGTACTCAGTCGGTTTAGCCGCATGACCATTGAGAAGGCACCGGCATCGGCAGCCACCGCAGTTCCGGCCTTTGTGACCTCGAAGGCCATGGGGGCTGCGCTGATCGGCAGCAAAACGTCTAAGCTGGAAAAGTATATATCGGGCGGAACAGCCGCCGGGAATACCCTGAAGTCTAAGTCGGTGAATATCCGCCTTAAGTCGGAGCGACTGGCCGTGCCGGTAGAAACCGCCAACGTCATGGGCTTTATAGAAGGTACAGACCGGAAAGACGAGGTGATTGTGGTTTCTGCGCATTATGACCATGTGGGCATAGACGAGAAAGGACAGATCTATAACGGGGCTGATGATGACGGCTCGGGAACCTGCGCGGTCATGGAGCTGGCGGAAGCTTTTGCCCTGGCCAAGAAAGGGGGGCACGGTCCGCGGAGAAGTATGCTTTTCCTGTGGGTAACCGGGGAGGAAAAAGGCCTGTTGGGGTCGGAATACTTCACCGACCACGATCCGGTCATCCCTTTAAAGAATATCATGTGTAACCTGAATATCGATATGATCGGGCGGGTAGACAAAAAGCACGAGAGCAACCCGGACTATACCTATATAATAGGAAGCGACAAACTTTCCTCTGAGCTGCACGCCATTTCGGAGAAAGCCAACCGGGAGAGTGTAAACCTCGAACTCGACTACGAGTTTAATGATCCCAATGA
>JBEBRS010000060.1:0-14306 GCA_040394705.1 Leadbetterella byssophila | reverse complement strand
TTTCTACTTGCCCAACATTTCCGCACAATAATTTAAAATATGAAAATAAGTCCAACTGAAATTGCGGCTAAGAAAAGTTTTGTTCTCCCAATTGAAAACGGTCGCTTGAATACTCAACTTCCAGCATTATATAAGCGCATTGAGCTTGGTCTTAAAAATAGACAATAAGAACTACATTGATTTTTTAGCGTGGAAGGGCTTAGCCTTGGCGGGTGAGTCTTTCTGAATTTTGGTGTGCTGCCCCGTTTGCTTGCGGAGGCTGGGGCCTTTTCAGACGTTTAAGGACGGGTCAATTTGATATAATTTTTGACCCTATCGCACTTTTGTTTTATTTTATTACTATTTTTAGGTGTTTTGGTACAAAACCCATGGGGGCTTGTGCCGCTTAGTAAGGAAAAACCTATTAATATTTAGCGCGTTATGTCTGGGATCAGATTGAAAAGAGAGCAGGAGGAGACCATTAAAATTACAAAACGGGAAACCCTTAAGCCCATTCTCTTTGAAGTAGCATGGGAGGTCTGTAACCAGGTGGGAGGTATTTATACCGTGATCCGGTCAAAGGTACCGTCTATGGTAGAGGAATGGGGCGATAATTACTGCCTGATCGGGCCGTATTTCCCCCAAACCGCCAGTATCGAATTTGAAAGACTGGATGACGATAACTCCTCGTTTGCACGAGTGGCCGCCGATTTGCGCGCCCAGGGAATCGAAGCGTTTTATGGCCGCTGGCTGGTCACCGGGAATCCCCACATTATACTGGTGGATTTTAACCAGGCCCTCGGGCGGATTGATGAGCTGAAGTACGCTTTGTGGGAAAGACACCGCATTTCTACCCTGAATAGCGAAGTGCTGGTCAGCAGTGTGATCGCTTTCGGAAGTATGGTGAAAGACTATATCGCGGCGTTCGTGGAAGCGAAGTCGAAAAACCGCGACTGCATCGTGCATTTTCACGAATGGATGGCTTCTACAGCACTTCTCGACCTGAAAAAAGATAACGTGAACGTGGCTACGGTTTTTACAACCCACGCCACCATGCTGGGCAGATACATTGCCGGAAATACCGATAACTTCTACGAAAACTTGTCAGACTACGACTGGGAGAAAGAGGCCCGTCACTACGGCATAGAAGCCCAGGCTACCATAGAAAGACTCTCCGCTCAGCAATGCAATGTCTTAACTACGGTGTCAGAAGTAACCGCCCGCGAATGCGAAGTGTTCTACGGCAGAACCTGCGACCTGATCCTCCCCAATGGACTGAATATAACACGTTTCGCGGCAACACATGAGTTCCAGAATCTCCACCTGAAATACAAACAGAAGATCAACCAGTTTGTGATGGGGCATTTTTTTCAGAGCTACTCCTGGGACCTCGACAATACACTCTACTTCTTTACCTCGGGCCGCTATGAATTTAAAAATAAAGGGTATGACCTGACCCTGGAAGCACTCAAGCGCCTGAATTTCAAAATTGTGCAGTCGGGACTCGACATCACCGTGGTGATGTTCATCATCACCCGGAACCCCGTCTTTTCCATTGACCCCCAGGTGTTGCAGTCGCGCGCGGTAATGGGCGAAATAGAAGAAACCTGCCGCCTGATTGAAAAGGAGGTAGGTGAACACCTCTTCCACGCCTCCGCCTCGAACTCGGACCCCATTATGCCCGATCTGAACCAGTTTGTGAGCGAATACTGGCGCCTGCGGCTACGCCGGACCATACAGACCTGGAGAACCAAAATGCTGCCGCGCACCGTCACCCATATTCTGAAAGAGAAAGACGATATCGTGCACTTTTTTGAGCAAACCAATCTCCAGAATCACCAGCAGGACAGAGTGAAATTTGTGTATCATCCCGATTTTATCTCTTCTACCAACCCGCTTTTCGGACTGGAATACAGCCAGTTTGTACGGGGTTGCCACCTCGGGGTTTTCCCCAGCTACTACGAACCCTGGGGATATACCCCCCTCGAATGTATTGTGAGAGGAATTCCGACCGTGACCAGCGACTTGTCGGGCTTCGGCGATTATATCCAGGGGCTGATGGCCGATCACGAGAATATGGGAATCTACGTAGTGAACCGCAAGCAGAATAACTTTGACAAGGCCGCAGATCAGCTGGCCGACATCATGTTCAAGTTCGTCACCCTTAACCGTAGGGAGAGAATTATGCAGCGGAACCGGGTGGAAAATATTTCCGACGTGTTTGACTGGACCAACCTGCGCTCCTATTACGATACGGCGCATGACCTGGCCCTGAAGAAAAAAGGACGGTAATGCCCTCTACTTCGTCTGCGGAACCTCGCTGAAAATTCGGGTGAGGACCGTTACGGCGTGGTCAATATCTTCCTCCGTGGTAAACCGGCTGAAGGAGAAACGTACATTGGCCCGTTCGTTGCGTAAATTCAGGGCATTAAGTACGTGAGAACCCTGGTCGGTTCCGCTGGAACAGGCACTGCCACCCGAACAGGAAACCCCTTCGATATCCAGGTTAAACAGGAGCATTTCGTTGTCGGGATGTTCCGGGAAGCTGACATTCAGCACGGTGTAAAGGCTGTTTTCCACATCGCCTGATCTCCCGTTAAAAGAAACTGTCGGGATGTTTTCTTTCAGTAGGCCGATCATCCTTGACTTCAGGCCTTTCACGTGTTTTTGGTGGTCTTCCGCATGTGAAACGGCAAGTTCCAGGGCCTTGGCCAGTCCTACTATTCCGTAAAGGTTTTCCGTTCCTCCCCGCATGTTTCTTTCCTGGGCGCCGCCGTGGATAAACGGAGAAATCTTGTTTTTCGCGTTGATATACAGAAATCCCACTCCTTTGGGTCCGTGAAATTTGTGCGCCGCGCCCACGATAAAATCAATGGGCAGGGCTTGAAGGTCGAAGGCATAATGCCCCATGGTCTGCACCGTGTCTGAATGAAAAACAGCCTGGTGGGCCAGGGCCATTTCGCTCACCTTCTGTAGGTCAAGGAGGTTGGCGATTTCGTTGTTGCCGTGCATCAGGGAGATCATGCTGTGGGGGTGGGTTTCCAGCAAAGACGGAATCGCGTCAATGTCCAGAACACCTTCTTTATCGTTTTCCAGGTAGGTTACTTTTACTTTTCCCGCCTTCTCCAGGTGATCCAGCGTGTGAAGTACCGCATGGTGTTCCAGGCGGCTGGAAATAATATGCTGGACACCCAAGGTTTCTACGCTTTGGGTGATGGCGGTGTTGTCGGCTTCCGTTCCCCCCGAAGTAAAGAAAATCTCGCCGGGAGACGTATTCAGGAGCGAAGCCACTGTTTTTCGGGCGTTCTCAATAGCAGATTTAACCTTCCTTCCGTGAGAGTGAATAGAAGAAGGATTTCCAAAAAAATCGGTAAGGTAAGGCATCATCACTTCCAGCACCGCGGGGTCTATGGGAGTGGTAGCCGCATTGTCGAGATATATTTTTGTAGCCATTAGTTTGTTTCGATGGACTGCAAAATTACAAAAATATATAAAACGCCCTGCCGGTTTTACCCGGCAGGGCGAAAGAAAATCAGTATTTGGCCGCTTGTCCCTCTTTGGGCGTAGAAATTTTGATAAACTCTCTCAAATCTTCATTGCCCTGGATCAGGTCTTCTTTCCTAAGGTACATCATGTGGCCTGACCGGTACCCTTTCCAGTGGAAACGGTCTTGTAGCTTCCCGCTGGGGTCTACCTGCCACACGTTGTATTTGGCGTTGAAATAGTCGCAGGCGCCGTCATAATACCCCGACTGGGTCAATACGTGCAGATAGGGGTTGGCCGCCATGGCCCTGCGGAGGTTCTCGGCCAGGTTGGTACGGTCTTGAGTCCAGGGGTGTACAGGGCCAAACATATTGTATTTCAGGTCGGTCTTGAATTTCAGTTCCTCCCGGAGATACATGTTGATGGGCGGGGTAAAGGAGTGGAGCCAGGAAGTAAGTTCCGCGTTAAAATCGGGTCTTTCGCCCCCGTCTTTCAGGTCTATTCCCAGGTAGCGTGAATCCAGCCGGCCTACCGTATAGCCTTGGTCGCGAAGCAGCTCTTTCCAGAAGAAATTGGTGCTGATCTGCAGGTTCTGCTGCAAAACCACCTCTTCTTTTAACCCGGAGTACCGGGCCACTTTAGCCGCTACGGCCTTTCGTTTCTCCGCGCTCATACTTCCCCCCTGATTGAGGGCGGGGAGATATTCTTCAATGGTGAATTTTTCTACTTCCGGAAGTATATCCAGCAGGTCTTTGGATTGCAGGGAGTTCTCCAGCACCTTATGGTACCAGGCGGTAGCTGCATAGTAGGGCAGCATCAGTCCGGCAGAATGCACGGGGTCACGCTCAATGCCCAGTCCGGTGGGCGACACCAACACCACCCCATTCAGGTACATCCAGTGGTTGTTCTGCAGTTCATACGCCAGGCCCGAAACCCGGTTGGTTCCGTAGCTTTCTCCAATCAGGTATTTGGGGGAAGCCCAGCGGTTCACCCGGCTCACGAAAGTGTTCAGCCATTCAGCCAGATACCTGACATCGGCGTTGACGCCAAAGAAAGTACTGCGGGGCGTGCTGCTGTCTATGATGCGGCTGAAGCCGGTATTTACCGGGTCAATAAAGATAATATCCGCCACATCCAGAATAGAATAAGGGTTGTCTTTATAGCCGTAAGGCTGTACGGGATAGCCTTCGTCGTCAATATTCAGGATTTTCGGTCCGGTATAAGCGAGATGCATCCATACCGAAGCAGATCCGGGGCCACCGTTAAATGAAAAAACCAGGGGGCGTCTGCTTTGGTCTTTCACATCCGTTCTTTCGTAATAGGTATAAAAACAGGACGCAATGATCTTCCCGTTATCGTCCCACACGGGTTGGGTGCCGGCTACGGCTTTGTAGGGTACGCGCTGGCCTTTGATGGTTACGGAAGATTCCGTCACCACCGTCATGTCGGGATCGAGGGTCTGAGACTTCGAGGGCGGGGTGTCGCTTTTGGATTTGGCTTCCGCAGATGCGGGGGCTTCGGGAGCGGCAGGGCGCCGGTTTTGAGCAAATACTCCTGTACTTAGAAGGAGCAAACTGAGCAGTAGGGTTTTTTTCATTCGCATAAATATTAGTTCTGAATAATGGGTGCCGGGGCGAACCGCTCTATAAACCGCAGCCTGGTGAAGGGCGGTTTATTTGTTGTATTTTATCGCGTCTAACAGGCTTTCCATACTGCTGTCACTCACGGGGATCTCAAATTTTCCGATGCTGATCCGGTGATTACGAATCGATTCTATCTTGTCGAGATTCACGATATACGATTTCTGTACTCTGAGGAATTTCCCGGCCGGAAGTTTCTCTTCAATCCCTTTCAGGGTAGATTTGGTCAGGATGGGATGAGTGGCCGTAGTTACAAATATTTTGATATAGTCTTTCAGCCCTTCAATATGCGTGATGGTGTCAAAGTTTACCTTGACCAGGGAGTATTCCACGTTTACAAACATGTAATCCAGTCCCGTGCTTCTTTCTTCTTTTTTCTCCAAAGTAAACCTTTCATAGGCCTTATTGGCTGCCTTAGTGAAGCGTTCCACACTCACCGGTTTCATCAGGTAGTCAATCACCTCCAGGTTGTAGCTCTCCACCGCGAATTCTTCGTAGGCTGTCACAAAGATAATCATGGGCTTCTGGGTGAGGCTTTCCACAAATTTTGTGCCCGTCATGCCCGGCATCTGGATGTCAAGAAAGATAAGATCAATGGGGTTCGCTTCCAGGAGTTCCATGGCTTCAAACGCGTTTTTCGCGGTACCTGCCAACTCCAGGAAAGGAATCAGCTGAATGTTTTCCACCATCAGATTCCTCCCCAGGGGTTCGTCATCCACTACTATACATCTGAGCCTCATCTTTCCGATTTTTTAAGGATTAATTTCAAATATACATCAAAAATTCCGTTTTCCGCCTGCAAACGTAACTCGTGATTATCGGGGTACAGCAGCTCGATACGCCGCTTGACATTCTTGATGCCGATTCCCGAATCCGGATCTTTCGCGTCTTCTTCCTGGGATCCACACTTGTTTTTCACCGAGAAAGTCATCACATTCCCGTCGGATATTTCCAGGTCAATATTGATAAAAGGATCTTTGAGCAGCCCCACCCCGTGTTTGAATGCGTTTTCCACGAAAGGGATCAACAGCATAGGCTCCAGGCTGAGCCCCGCAGGGTTTCCTTTGATATTGATCCGGATATCCACGTCTTCCCCGAACCGTACCATCTGTAAACCCGCGTAGTTTTCCAGGTATTCAATTTCCTTTTCCAGAAGTACGTATTTGTTTTCCGACTCATACAGCATATAGCGGATCAGTTTGGAAAGCTCGATGGTCACTTTTTCCGCCTTGTCCGATTTGACCCGGATGAGGTAAACGATACTGTTCAGGATATTAAAGATAAAATGAGGGCTGATCTGGGAGCGAAGGAAAGCCAGCTCCGACCGCATTCTTTCCGCTTTTTCCTCTTCCGCTTTCCGCGATTGGGATATGATCAGGGTAATTAACCCGTAAAGCGTACTCATGCCGGTCACAAAAATAACCGGGAATAGCGTTCTTGCATCATAAAACCGTACCGAATGGCTGTCTACCAGGTAATCTTTGGTATATACATAGCAGGTGAGGTAAACCACAAACAAGGCGGCCAGGCTAAAAAAATACCGGGTTATTTTGCCTTTATGAAGATATTTCGGGGCTAAAAGCTCGGCGTTAAGGTAGAAAAAGGGGATAGCCAGTAAACTGGCCGGAAGTGTAAGCATCTGGTATTCCAGACGCCTGGTTGCCTCATCAAGAATGGCATTCAGAATAGGCAGTACTATCCAGAGAAACCAGAAGGCTATGGAGAATACTCCCCTGAAAATGATGTCGCTTCTAAACGTTTTCAAATTGAATTTTGAATGAGTGTCTTTGCAATGTTATGTATAAATTCTGCCACCTGAAACAAGAATAAGACAAAAATGCGTAATCTATAGATTTAATCCACCCTTTCTGACGATTTTTAGAGGATAGAATTCTTCTCCAAGATGTTTTTGTATTCAACCATTTTGATAATCAGAGTTTTATATTTTGAAGGAAAGGAGCGGATGTATTTTTTGCCATTTGTCCTCTTTATCCTGCCGTTGGTCTAAAATAGAATCGATCCAGACCCGATATCCCGTATTTTTGTACCCTGAATTTAAACTTGAATAATGTTGAAAAATTTACTTACTGCTGCATTGCTCCTGGTTGCCGGTTTTACGTACGCACAAACCGGTGTCGCGAAAGGCGATGCGCGTATTACGGGAATCCTGAGCGACAGCACTACGGGGGGTCCGGTAGAGTTCGCTACCCTGAGTCTTTTCAAGGTTCCTAACCTTAATCAGCCGGTAGACGGCACCATGACCGACGAGAAAGGGAGATTTGACCTGAAAGAACTGGCGTATGGAGAATATGTGATTCGTTTTTCTTTTATAGGGTATACCGACAAAACTTCTGAAGTCATCGCCTTGTCTTCCGAAAACCGGGTGGTAGACCTGGGGACGTTTATGCTGGCCCCTTCCGCGCGTATGCTCAGGGAAGTGGAAGTGACCGGGCAGGCCCCGGTGATTGAAGAGCGGGTAGACCGCCTGGTGTATAACGCAGACCGTGACATTACCTCCAAAGGGGGTGACGCTACCGAGATATTGCGGAAAGTGCCTCTTTTGTCGGTAGACCTCGACGGGAACGTACAGCTGAGAGGTAGCTCCAGTATCCGGGTACTCATCAATAACAAACCCTCTACCATTATGGCGACCAGCGTGGCCGACGCGCTGCGGCAGATTCCTGCCGACCAGGTGAAGACGGTAGAGGTGATTACTTCACCCTCGGCCAAATACGATGCCGAAGGAGCTACCGGAATCATTAATATCATTACCAAAAAAAATAACCTGGAAGGGTATTCCCTGAGCTTAGACCTGGGCGGTGGAAACCGGGGCGGAAACATGGGGCTGAACGGAAGCCTGAGAATGGGAAAACTGGGCTTTACCATGGGCGGCTGGGGCCGGGGAAATTTTAACCCTACCCAGACCGATTTCTTCCAGGAAGGCCTGGCAAAATCAGTTCTGGATACCACCTACATTACCCGGCAGTACGGAGACGGCAAAGACCGCATGGTTTTTGGAAGGTATTCCCTGGGAATGGACTACGACATCAGTACGTCCAAGTCCATTTCCGCGGGCGCACGCTTCGGTACCTTTTCGTTTAACCGGGAACAAGACCTGCTGATCGATGAATTCATGAAAGTGAACGGCACGGAATCGGCCCTGAAAAGCTCACGCCTCGACGTGACCAATAAAATGCCGAATCACAGCTGGGACTTTAACCTCGATTACCTGCATGTAATCAAGCCTCAGAAAGAGTTCAGCATTTCTACGCTGTATTCCCGCACCAACTCCAATTCAGGGTTTTCCCGGGTGCCGTCAGCGGGAAGCGAGGGGATGATTTTTGAAAATATTAACGACAGTCGCAACCAGGAATTTACCGTTCAGGCCGATTATACCACTCCTTTGCGTACCAATCAGCTCCTGGAAGCGGGAGTGAAAGGTATTGTAAGGGTGGTAGATTCGGAATACGAAAACATCACCCGGAGCAATGCCGGCCGGTTCTCGTCTGTTGGAGACCTGGCGTATAACCAGAATATCGGGGCGGCTTACCTCGGATATACCTATTCCACTAAAAATAAATACACGTTTAAGGTAGGCGGAAGGTACGAATTTACGGATATCTCTGCCAGTACGCTGGGGCTGTCACCTGAAATCCGGAATGTGCTGGATATTCCTTCGTACGGAAACCTGATTCCAAGCGTAAATATATCCAAGACTTTCGCTCAGAAATATACCGTGAAACTGGCGTATAACCAGCGTATACAACGCCCGGGCATGCAACACCTGAATCCGAATGAGAACCAGTCGAATCCCCTGAGGATTTCCCGGGGGAATCCCCAGCTGGATCCGGAGATCAGCAATAACCTGGAGGCGAGCCTGAGCGCCGGAATCAATAAGCTCTATTTTAACTTCTCCGTGTTTACGAGGTTTACCGATAACGCTATTTCTTCGCTTACTACCCAGTTTGAGGAGAGGGGAGAAGGCGTGACTCTTACGACTTTTGAGAATGTGGGCAAGAGCCAAACCAGCGGGGTTAACTTCTTCGGGAACTACCAGATTACACCGAAGTGGTCGTTTAACGGGGGACTGGAAGCCTTTTACATGGTCTTCAATGGCTTGGCGCCTAACCTCGACGGTCTCAGCATGGATTTTAATTCGGAAGGATGGAATTTCAATGGACGCATGATGAGCCAGGTGACCCTGAACAAAGGCTGGCAGGTGCAGGGCTTTGGTTTTATGCGGGGGAACAGCGTGATCGCCCAGGGGGTGCAGAGCGGATGGGGACACTACGCCCTGGGTTTCCGGAAGGAGTTCGCGAACAAGAAAGGAAGTATCGGCCTGAACGCCCAGAACTTCTTCAAAGACCACATGAAATTCACCTCCAACCTGCATACGTTCCAGAATATCCAGGAGTCGGTAGATTACCGGTATAACCGGGGCTTTAACATTACCTTTAATTACAAGATAGGCAAGATGGGGCCAGAAGCATTGAAGCCCAGGAAACGGGCAAAGGGCGTTAGAAACGACGACCTGAAAGACGGCGGAGGCGAACAACAGCAACAAGGCCAGTAAAGATACAAAGGCGCGGGAAACAGAACCCGCGCCTTTTTTGTAGACACTGGAGTAGGTCCATGTAAACGGGTTGTGATTTGTAATTATGTGTATACATTAAATGTTTTTGTATATATTGAACTTTTCCTGTGCTTTTTTCCTTAATTAGGTATAAATGATTTGAATTCTGAAAAGGAGAGATTTTACACTGGCCCTGGGAGGAGCCTTAGGTATGACTACATTGGCATCGTTAAAAAAGCTTTCGGACGCGCTTCCGGAAAACGGCATTAAAATGCCGGTTCTTTTTGTGGGACACGGCAGCCCCATGAACGCCATAGAGGATAATGAGTTTAGCCGGAAATGGCATAAAATAGCGCAGGAAATACCTGTGCCGGTAGCGGTTCTGTGTATTTCGGCGCACTGGCTCACACGGGGCACCCATGTGACGGCCGCGGCGGAAGTGAAGACCATTCACGATTTCGGGGGCTTCCCGCGGGAGCTCTTTGAAGTGCAGTACCCTGCCCCTGGCTTTCCGGCTCTGGCTCAGGAAACCCGCAAACTGGTGCAATCCACTAACGTAGGGGAAGATCACGATTGGGGTTTTGACCACGGGAGCTGGTCGGTGGTGAAAAATATGTACCCCGAGGCCAACATCCCGATGATTCAGTTAAGTATAGATTACTATCAGCAGGGCCAATACCATTATGAACTGGCGAAACAGCTCTATAGCCTGAGAAAGAAAGGGGTGCTTATTCTGGGAAGCGGGAATATGGTGCATAACCTTCGTATGATTTCCATTCCCCGGGGAGCAGATCCGGCAGCCGGGTTTAATGTGGAGTACGGGTTTGACTGGGCCTACGAGATGAATGATATCTTTAAGAAGCATATTGCCGACAAGAATCATAAACCCTTGTGGAATTACAATACCCTGCATAAAGATGCCCATCTGGCGGTACCTACCCCTGATCACTATTGGCCGCTGCTGTATTCCCTGGGCGTGCAGGATGACCGCGACGAGGTGTCGTTTTTTACGGACAAAGTGATAGCGGGCTCGCTGACCATGACCTCCGTACTGATCCGTTAAACGTCCGGATTACAGTAAGGTTCCGGAAGCTTTTATGCGGTCCAGGATTTTCCGGAACCATACCGTGTATTTTTCGGGTTGCTGTGCCGCGTCTGCCTGGAGGAAATCCATCTCTACCCAGCGGTAGTCGGATACTTCTTCCGGATCAGGAAGCACAATGCCTTCGTATTGGCCGAAAAACACGTGATCTATCTCGTTTTCGGAGAGTCCGTTAGAGAAAGACGCCTGGTAATGGAAGGTAAACTGGTGGGTAAGTTCAGACGTAAAACCCATTTCTTCCGCCAGTCTCCGCCGGGCCGCCTCCCGGATTTCTTCCCGGGGATGCGGATGTCCGCAGCAGGTATTGGTCCAGAGCGAAGGCGAGTGATATTTATGGTCGGCCCTTTGCTGCAGCAGGAGTTCTCCCCGGCCATTAAAGATAAGTACAGAGAAAGCCAGGTGAAGCAAACCTTGTTGGTGGACTTCCATTTTTTCTTTGTAACCAATGATATTTCCGGCTGTGTCAGACAATGGGATCATACTGTAAGCTTTTCATTTCAGAACGTCTCCCGGGGTCTTTAAGGTTCATTGTTGCCTCCAAAATGAATATAAAACGAAAGCGTGTGCAAAAAAAAGGAAGAAATATAATAAGTTTCATTCAAATGTACTAACTTTGCACCGCAAATAATAACCTGTATTGTTTGCACCATGATAGCATCATCCAAGCTTCTTTTTGAAGCACTCACCTACGACGACGTCCTCCTTGTTCCGGCCTACTCTGAAGTTCTTCCCAAAGACACGAGTACACGTACCCGGCTTACCCGTAATATCTGGTTAAACCTGCCTTTGGTGTCCGCGGCGATGGATACCGTTACTGAGCATGAAATGGCGATTGCCATTGCCCAGGAAGGCGGTATAGGCATTATTCACAAAAACATGACCATTGAGCAGCAGGCGCATGAGGTCAGAAGAGTGAAGCGTTCAGAAAGCGGGATGATCATTGACCCCATCACCCTGGATGAGAATGCCGTGGTAGGAGATGCCCTCCGGATCATGCAGGAATTTAAAGTGGGTGGAATTCCTGTCATTGATGGGGAAAGCAGACTGAAGGGGATTGTAACGAACCGTGACCTGCGGTTTCAGACTGACCGGAGCCTGCCTATTCGGGAAATCATGACGGTAGAAAACCTGGTCACGGCCAGCGAGGGCATCAGCCTGGAAGAGGCCGAGGGGATTCTGATGACCCGGAAAATTGAAAAGCTGCCTATTGTAGATAAAGACAACAAGCTGGTGGGGCTTATTACCTACCGCGATATCCTGAAAAAACTGAACAAACCGAATGCAGCGAAAGACAAACTGGGTCGTTTGCTGGTAGGGGCGGCGGTTGGCGTAACCGGTGACCTGGTAGAGCGGGTAACCGCCCTGGTAAAGGCCGGTGTAGACGTTATCAGTATCGATACAGCGCACGGGCATTCGAAAGGAGTGATGGACGCGCTCTCCCATATCAAAAAATTGTTTCCGAACCTGGAAGTCATTTGTGGAAATGTGGCTACGGGTGAAGCGGCCCGGGCGCTGGCCGATGCCGGTGCCGATGCCGTAAAGGTGGGTGTGGGCCCGGGAAGTATTTGTACCACGCGGATCATTGCGGGTATCGGTATGCCCCAGCTTTCGGCCGTGCATCTTTGTGCGGAAGCCCTGAAAGGTACCGGGGTGCCGGTGATCGCGGACGGTGGAATCCGTTTCTCGGGAGATATCGCCAAGGCCATTGCCGGTGGAGCCAGCACCGTGATGATGGGATCTCTTTTGGCCGGAACCGAAGAAGCACCGGGAGAAGTCGTGATCTTTGAAGGAAGAAAATTCAAGTCTTACCGCGGAATGGGCTCTCTTGAAGCCATGGAAGACGGCTCAAAAGATCGTTATTTCCAGGACTCCACCACAGATGCAAAAAAACTGGTGCCGGAAGGAATTGTGGGTCGCGTGCCGTTTAAAGGCGATGCCCGCGAGATTATCTACCAAATGGTGGGAGGCCTGAAAGCCGGGATGGGGTATTGCGGAGCAAAAGATATTGAAGCCCTGCAAAACGCGAAATTCATTAAAATCACTTCGGCGGGAATCCGGGAGTCGCATCCCCACGATATCCAGATCACCAAAGAAGCGCCGAACTATTCTACGAAGTAAGGGTAGGGTTTCCGGCCGGGCTAAACCTGCGCCTGGCCGGGGGCCGAACCTCATTTCCTGAGAATCAAAACAACAGCCCTGCGAACGTAGCCGACATGTAGCTGGCCAGGGTGCCGGCCATCAGCGCACGCATGGCCACCTGAGTCAGGTCTTTCCGCCGCGAAGGCTCCAGGGCCGAGATGCCGCCGATCTGTATGCCCAGGGAACCTAAATTGGCAAAACCACAGAGAGCAAAGCTCACAATAGCGATGGTTTTCGGCGAAAGGGTACCCGCGTCAATAAAATCTTTCAATTGAAGGTACGCCACAAATTCATTGGCCGCCAGCTTGGTGCCCATCAGAGAACCTGCCTCCACAATTTCATGCGAAGGCACGCCCATGGCCCAGGCAAAGCCCGAGAAAAGATAGCCCAGGATTAATTCTATGCTCAGGTTGGGAATACTCATCAGTCCACCCACTTTGCCCAGGATAAAATTAAGCAGGGCAATCAGGGCCAGGAAACCGATCAGCATGGCCAGTACATTTAAACCCACCTTAAGGCCGTCTGAGCAGCCCGCGGAGATAGCGTCTATCACATTCGTATGTTCTTTCTCCACTTTAAGTTTTACCTCCCCACTGGTTTCAGACACCTCCGTTTCCGGAAACATCAGTTTGGCAATGGCCAGGGCGCCGGGAGCCGCCATAATACTGGCCGCAATCAGGTATTCGGCCTTTACCCCAAACTGGATATAGGTGGCCATTACCCCGCCCGCGATACAGGCGTAACTTCCGGCCATAGAGGCCATCAGTTCTGACTTCGTCATTCCCTTCAGGTATGGCTTGATCATGATCTGGGCTTCTACCTGACCTACAAAAGTACTGGCGATATTGGAAAGAGCTTCGGCCCCGCTGACGTGCATCAGCCATTTCATTCCTTTGGCCAGCCATTTGATGATAAACTGGATAATCCCGAAATGATAAAAAATATTCACCAGCACTGCTACAAAAATGATGGTAGGAATGATTTTGAAGAAGAAAATGAATCCTCCGCCACCAAAGGCCCGGTTTACGGCTTCAATGTCGGCCAGAGGACCAAACACAAACTCCCCCCCGTCATTAGCAAAGTCAATGACCCGCGTTACCCATGCACCCAAAGTGCCGAAAACGGCTTTCCCGGTACTGGTTTTCAGAATAAACAGCGCCAGGAGAAATTGTAGGCCTATTCCTACCCCTACCGTACGAAAATTTATGGCTTTCCTGTTATTGGAAAACGCGTAGGCTACACCAAGGATAAGGAAAATGCCCAGAATGCCGGTCAAGTTTTGCATCAGATATAAATGTGATAATAGGATTAGGGATGCTATTTAAGCAATTCCGGTCTGAATATAAAGAAATTTGCGAAGTTTAAATAAGAGTTCCGAGTTGCTAGTTCC
>JBEBRS010000059.1:0-14589 GCA_040394705.1 Leadbetterella byssophila | reverse complement strand
AAGCACTCGGAACTCTAAACCAACTCCGCTGTAAAGTGCCGCAGCAGGGGAGCTTCATAACTGAGGGTATAGCCGGAATACCGTTCTCTTTGGGCAAAAACCTCAATGATCACTTCACAGACGTAGTCGATGTGGCTTTGGGTGTACACCCTTCTTGGGATGGCGAGGCGCACCAGTTCCATGGGAGGCGCTATTGGGCGTCCGGCGCTGTCGTATTTCCCAAACATCAGGGAGCCGATCTCTACGCCGCGGATGCCTCCTTCCAGGTAGAGTGCGTTGGCCAGGGCTACACCCGGGAACTCGTGGGCGGGAATTTGGGGCAGGAACGCCGAGGCGTCCAGGTAAATGGCGTGTCCGCCGGTGGGCAATACCATGGGTACACCGGCGGCAGTCAGTTTTTCCCCCATATATTCAATGCTCCGGATACGGTACCGCAGATAGTCTTCGTCCAGCACTTCTTCCAGTCCCTGGGCCATGGCTTCCAGGTCGCGGCCGGCCAGTCCGCCGTAGGTGGGAAATCCTTCCGTAATAATCAGGAGATTCTTGGCTTCCCGGGCGAGTGCGTCGTCGTTGAGGGCCAGAAAGCCCCCGATATTCACCAGGGCGTCTTTTTTGGCGCTCATGGTACAGCCGTCTGCCAGGGAAAAGATTTCCCGTGCAATTTCCCGTACCGATTTGTTTTCGTATCCTTTTTCCCTCTTTTTGATGAACCAGGCATTTTCGGCAAAGCGACAGGCGTCAATAAAGAAGGGAATGCCGTATTTCCGGCAGAGGGCGGAAGTTTCCCGGATGTTTTGGAGCGATACCGGCTGTCCGCCCCCGGAGTTATTGGTGATGGTCATTACACAGGCCGGGATATTCTGCGCTTCTTTTTCGCGGATGAAGGCTTCCAGGGCCTCCGTATCCATATTGCCTTTAAAATCGGCAATGTGCTGCGGGTGTTTGCCCGCCTCGGTCAGCAGGTCAACCGCCTCCGCGCCGGAATATTCTATATTGCCCCGGGTGGTGTCAAAGAAGGTGTTGCTGACAAAGTACTTGCCTTTGCCCCCGAGGAGGGTAAAAAGAATCTTCTCTGCGGCCCGGCCCTGGTGGGTAGGAATAATGTGTCGGAAGCCCGTGAGGTTGGTGACCACGTCACGGAAGCGGTAAAAACTCGCCGAGCCGGCATACGATTCATCGCCCGTCATCATGCCTGCCCATTGGCGCGCGCTCATGGCCGAAGTGCCGCTGTCGGTCAGCAGGTCGATCAATACATGCTCGGCTTTGACCAGGAAAAGATTGTTTTTGGCGTCTTTGAGTATCTGCTCACGCTCCTGACGCGTGGTAAAAGTGAGCGGTTCTACCGATTTTATCCGGAAAGGTTCAATTATGGTTGCCATTGAAATGAGTTTTTAAGTTAAGCAGTAAAATGCAGGAGGTATCTGATATAGTGTCAGATACTAAAGAGTATAAGTAGGATACAAAATGCAAGGTATTGAGGATGAGGTCAAAGGAGCATACTAACAGTATGTGACTGAGGCCGAATTCCGAAAACAACGCAGCAGTTTGTATCCTATTTATACTGTTCGCCCTCCCTGGTCTTTTATCCGTATAAACAATAACCACATTTCCAGGCTCATGATCTTATATTTAATTCTGTACCCAGCACCACGGTCTCAAAACCTTTCCCTTTTCGTTTGTTCTCAATGTCGTCGAGAAGGATTCCGGCGGCCTTCTGGCCGATGGTCATGGCGGGCTGCACGATGGTGCTGA
This sequence comes from Leadbetterella byssophila, assembly GCA_040394705.1. GTDB lineage: Bacteria > Bacteroidota > Bacteroidia > Cytophagales > Spirosomataceae > Leadbetterella > Leadbetterella byssophila_B. The sequence continues at coordinate 12,837 of JBEBRS010000059.1, read as the reverse complement.
GCGGAGGTTCCAGGAGATGGGCCACGCCCAGGTTGGTAAAGCCGATGAGGGTAATTTCATCGACCATCAACTTTTTGTAGGCCTGGTAACAACCCAGAGACAGGCGATCGCTTCCAATAAAAAACGCGTCGGGTCGCTCATTTTTCAGTAGTTCGCGAATGGCCTCTTCGGCTTCTTCCGGTCTGAAACTACAATATTTGATCAGTTCTTCTCTCACCGGCAGACCGTGTTTTTCCAGGGCACTCTTGTAGCCGGCCATTCTTTCCTGGGTGATGGAGAGGGTAGGTGGACTGGTAATGTGCGCAATTTTTCGTTTTCCTTTCTCTATCAGGTGTTCTGTGGCTTTGAAGGCCCCTTCAAAATTATCTACCACCACCTTGTGGGCCTCCAGGGTGTCGGGTACGCGATCAAAGTAAACAATGGGGAAATTGCTCTGGCGGTATTCCTCCAGGTGGCGGATGTCATTGCTGGAACCTGTCAGGGAAATCAGCAGCCCGTCCACTTTCCGCGCGAAAAGGTGCTGTATATTGGCAATTTCTCGTTCAAGAGACTCGTGGCTTTGGAAGATCACCACGTGGTATCCTCTTTCGTACGCAATTTCCTCAATGCCGTTAATGGCCTGGGAAAAGAAGGTATTGGCAATCTCCGGCACAATCACGCCAATCGACCGGCTCCTGTTTTCTTTCAGGCTGAGCGCGATGGGGTTCGGACGATAATTCATCTTTTCCGCATACTCCACAATCCGCTTTTTGGTTTCGGCATTTATATCGTAGCTGTCCCGCAAAGCACGGGAAACCGTTGATATTGAAATGTTCAAAGCCCTGGCAATATCCTTTATCGTAATTGAACTCACGCTCTTCTGATTTTTATACAATTTCTAATCCAATCTCTCCCGTTCTTTCCATCGTAGTAAATATCGGTTTAATAGCGCAGATTAGCAATATTACCGGCTTATTTCTTTTATATGAAGGAGGAATAGCCGGCGTTCGGTAACGTTTGCATAAAATTTTAAACAGGATAGTTTGTTTCATGCCTTTATTGTCCATATTCTTACATTTTATTGAAGCCCACAGACGGCAATTCTTTAAAAAATCATATCTTTAAAAAATACAATATGAGTTTATTTGATCTCACAGGAAAAACCGCACTGGTGACCGGTTGCAACCGGGGCATAGGGAAGGCGATGGCCGAAGGACTGGCCGATGCCGGTGCGGATATTATCGGTGTATCCGGCAACCTGGCCCTAAGCGGTTCGGAAGTACAGAATGAAATTGAAAAGCGGGGACGGAAATTCTGGGCCTACCAGGCAGATTTTAACGACCGGGCGGCACTCTACCGTTTCCTGAACAAGGTGAAAGAAGAGCATCCTGTCATCGATATCCTGGTGAATAACGCCGGAACCATCCTGAGGGCCCCGGCCGTGGAGCATTCGGATGAATATTGGGACAAGGTCATAAACATTAACCTGAACGCCCAGTTCCTGATTACCCGTGAGATTGGGAAGGGAATGGTGGAAAGAGGGAGCGGAAAGATCATTTTTACCGCGTCACTACTCACTTTCCAGGGCGGAATTAACGTACCGGGCTATTCGGCCAGCAAAGGCGCTATAGGCTCCCTGGTGAAGGCGTTTGCCAATGAGTGGGCGTCCAAAGGCGTGAATGTGAACGGCATCGCCCCGGGCTATATTGCCACCGACAATACTGAAGCGCTCCGGAACGATCCGGACAGAAGCCGGTCTATACTCGACAGGATCCCGGCCGGACGGTGGGGGCAGACCGAAGATTTCAAAGGGCCGGCCGTATTTTTAAGTTCAAAAGCTTCCGATTACGTACAGGGAACCATCCTGACCGTAGACGGAGGATGGATGGGTAGATGATAAGTAAATAAAATCTGATATGCAAGTACGATATGAAAGCAGTCCGCGGGAAGTAGAAAGAATGAACACCCGTGAGCTAAGAGAAAATTTCCTGGTAGAAACCGTTTTTAACGACGATGCCATAGAACTGGTGTACTCCCATTACGAGCGCCTGATTGTGGGCGGAGCCAAACCGGTGAGCAAAGCGCTTGTCTTACCCACCTATGATCCGCTAAAGAGCGACTATTTCCTGGAAAGAAGGGAGCTGGGCATTATTAACGTGGGAGGAAAAGGAAAAGTAACTACCGACGGAACCGCCTGGGAGCTCGATAAGCTAAGCTGTCTGTATGTAGGAAGAGGAACGGAGACCGTGAAGTTTGAATCGGAAGATCCGGCTTCCCCCGCCCTGTTTTACCTGCTTTCGTCGCCGGCCCACAAAGCGTATCCTGCCACCCTGTATACCAAAGAGCAGGCCCTGCCCATGACCATAGGTGCGCCCGAAACGTCTAACCACCGTACGGTATACAAATATATTCATGCGGACGGTATCGACAGTTGCCAGCTGGTAATGGGACTCACCATTCTACATAACGGCAGCATTTGGAACACCATGCCACCTCACGTACATGACCGCCGGGCAGAGATCTACCTCTATTTTGATGTGAACGAAAATCACGGTGTGATGCATTTTATGGGGAAACCGGATGAAACCCGCCACATGTGGATCCGGAATCACCAGGCCATTATTTCTCCGCCCTGGTCTATTCACTCGGGCGCAGGTTCAGCCTCTTATTCCTTCATTTGGGGAATGGGCGGCGAGAACAAGGACTATACGGATATGGACTTTGTGGATCTGAAAGATTTAAAATAGTTGTTAGCTATCAGCATTCAGCTAAATCACTGATATATTAAAGCAGTACGCCGTGAGGCTGAAAGCTGATTGCTGAAGACTGAAAGCTCTTTACTTATGAAAAAACTCTTCGTACTCCTCTCCGTATTTGCGCTGGCGGCCTTTAAAACCGAGCCCGTAAAGCAGCGTATTTTTCTGATTGGCGACTCTACCATGGCCAATAAAAAACCTGTGGATGCGCCTGAAACCGGATGGGGTCAGGTGTTTGGCCGGCTTTTCACCGATGCCGTAGAGATTCATAATCATGCAGTGAACGGAAGAAGTACCAGGAGTTTTCGCAGCTTAGGGCATTGGAAGGCGGTGCATGACCAGCTGCGTAAAGGCGACTATGTTTTTATTCAGTTCGGACATAACGATCAGAAGGCAGACGATACCCTGAGGTACGCTCCTGCTCAAACCGATTACCGCGCTAATCTGGAAAGATACATCAGTGAGGTGCAGGCCAAAGGAGCAGTACCCGTTTTGCTTACACCGGTGATGCGCAGAAAGTTTGATGAGAACGGCAAGGCGATAGATCAACACGGAGATTATCCCGTAGTGGCGCGCGAAGTAGCTCAGAAACACCGGTTGACACTGATCGATATGCACGCGGCCAGTTGGAAAATTTTGGAAGAACAGGGCGAGAAAAATTCCAAAAAAATCTTTATGCACTATCCGGGTGGAATCTTTCAGAAATTCCCGCAGGGAATCACCGATAATACCCATTTTTCACCTTACGGTGCGGCATTGATGGCCAATACGGTAGCCGAAGAACTGATGAAACAGGGTCACCCCCTGCGCACATTCCTCCAAAAGTCGGTATACCCGGGAAAGTGGGAATATCAGTTGCCATTAACCTATGAACCGTATTTTCGGAAAGACACCTTTAATATTGCCCGCTACGGTGCTTTGCCTGATGGCGTGACCCTGAATACCGGTGCCATCACCCAGGCCATTGACCAGGCCCATGCGGCGGGGGGAGGCGTGGTGCAGATTCCTGCCGGGGTATGGCTGACAGGTCCGTTAAAGCTTAAAAGCAATGTCAACCTCCACTTGGAGCGGGGTGCGCTGCTCCAATTCAGCAATAACCGGGACCATTACCCGGTAGTAGAAACTACGTGGGAAGGGCAAAAGTCGTTTCGCTGCCATGCCCCCATCTGGGCAGTGGGCCAGGAGAATATCGGGATAACCGGGGAGGGAATCATGGACGGCTCCGGCGAGGTGTGGAAGCAGGTAAAGAAAAATAAGCTGACCACCACCCAGTGGCGTAAGCTGGTGGAAAGCGGCGGCGTGGTGGGTAAAAACGGCGATGCCTGGTACCCCAGCGAGCAGTCGCGCTACGGAAATGAAGATGCCAAAGAGTGGGCGAACCTGTGGGCGGAGGGAAAAACGATAGACGACTACATCGCGATACGTGATTTTCTGAGGCCCAATATGATCAGCATCACCGAATGTGAAAATGTGCTGATAGAGGGCGTTACGTTTCAGAATTCACCGGCGTGGACCCTCCATCCTTTGTTAACCAACCACATTACCATCCGCAAGGTCAATGTGCGCAATCCCTGGTTTGGCCAGAATAATGATGCGCTGGATCTGGAGTCTTGCCGGTACGGGGTGGTAGACGGATGTACGTTTGACACGGGCGATGACGCTATCACCCTCAAGTCGGGTCGCGACGAGCAGGGCCGCACGCGGGGAGTACCCACCGAGCACATCGTCATCAAAAACACCACGGTATTCCACGGACACGGAGGTTTTGTCATCGGCTCCGAGATGTCGGGTGGGGTAAAGAACATTTACGTTAACAACTGCAGTTTCCTGGGAACGGATATCGGATTGCGGTTCAAAACCAAGCGTGACCGGGGCGGGGTGGTAGAGAAAATCTACATCTCTGACATTGCCATGAACAGCATTCCAGGCGAAGCCATTCTCTTCGATATGTATTATGAGGCAAAAGATCCGGTGCCTTTAGACGGCGATAAGAATGAGTTGCCGGAAATCAAGGCGGAAGCCGTAAACGAAGGCACGCCCCAGTTCCGCGATTTCCATATCCGGAATGTAGTCTGCCACGGTGCGGCCACGGCCATCATGCTGCGGGGATTACCCGAGATGAATATCCGGGATATCACCATAGAAAACAGTAATTTTACTTCCGATAAGGGGCTGGTAGTGGTGGAAGCGGAAAATATCACCCTGAGAAATATCGGGCTGTATGCTCGGGCCTCCACACTCATGCAGGTGCAGAACAGCAAGAATATCCTTCTGGATCAAATTCGGTGGTCAGGGGAAAAAGAGACCCTGCTGGAGGTCAACGGCGAAAGGAGCCGGAAGGTAAGGCTGACCGGCACCGACGTGTCAGGTCCCGGCAATAAAATCATTTTTACCAACCGGGCAAAGAAGGGCGAATTTCAGCAAAAGTGACCGCCAGGTACTCCCTTCCTGCATCCTGTTGTGTTCCGTCAGGGACGCAATATTGGCACGTCATCTACCCCAATTCTCGCAGCATTACCGATATGTAACCCCTGCCGGGTATGGTGGGAAAACCACATTGCATTTGTCACCGAGATATAACCCCTACGGGGTGCCTGCCCTATGTTTTCGGATTCATCGAATACCCCATGTCCCATAGGGACAACCTATTGGTAGGACATACAATTTCCCTTTGGTTTTCCCTTACCCCGTCACGCGTTGAATGCGAATAAATATGCCCGATCTTCCATTCTCGGGTGAAAACACCCTCTGAAATACCGTATTTTTACGGGGGTGTTTTTGTTTTTTTTACCTTACTTTTGTTCCATCACAATGTGGGATGAGCGGAGGGGTAATTTAATTCGGGAAACAATTCATAACAATTTTGCAAAAAGTATTTTATATTTATTTTATTCTGCTGTTTCTTACTGCGTGCCGCGGTCGGGAGGTCGAAATCCCCTTAGTATTTGAAGGAGAAAGGCTGGTTTTGTGGGGGAAACTGGAGGCTGGAGAACCTGCCCGGGTACAGGTGATGAAAACCTTTCCGGCGGTAGGTCCGGTGCCGGAACAGAACGCCGTGAATAATGCCACCGTTTCCCTTTACAAAGACGGATTACTTTATAGCCTCCTGTCTTCCCTTGATACGAACGGCTTATACGGTTCTGATAGTTTAATAGTGGCCGGCGAGAGTTATGTGGTGAAGGTGGAAGCACCTGGCCTGACTACCGCGGAGTCGGAAGAAGTAACCGTGCCGGCATCGCTCCCGGAGTATACCTACACCAGGCAAAGAGACGCAGAGCCGGAAAGGAATTTTGCGGGCAGTCCGTACCAGGACCGGATATCTCTCCGGTTCACCGGCAATATTCATCGTACGTACCTGACCCTGGGCTTTCTGGCCTATTATGAAGAACATAACTGGCCTTTTAATTGGCCTGCAATGGATAATATAGTGGCGAATGAAGAAGACTGCCATACATGGAGTAGTTTTTACGAGCTCCCATACGGACGGTTGTTTATGATGAATGGCGACTGTATTCCTGTAAACGCGCCTTTAAGTTTTTTTGTAGTTACCGGAAACGGAAGCAGGTTAGCCGATGGCTCCTGGGGGTATGAAAGGGCCCGGAAAGTCACTATGCAGCTGGCCTGTTCTACCAAAGAATGGTTTCTGTATAATCAAATGGAATACAAACAGCCGGAAGGATTGGATCATCTGGCCTTGCCGCCTCAAAAAGCATATACGAATGTTAAAAACGGCTATGGGATCGTATACGGTTACCATGCGCAGGAAATAGAGCTACATTAAATGCGAAGATTCTTACTTGTATTTTTCTGGGCCTGCTCCCTTCACGCATCTGCACAGCAGTTTACTGTGAGCGGGCAGGTGCGGGACCGGGAGAGCGGCGAGTTGCTTCCCGGAGTAAGCGTAGCTGACAGCATCTCAGGCTCGGGTACAATCACCAATACCTACGGTTTTTTTAGTCTGACATTTGCCCGGAAAGTGCCGGTGTTGAAGTTCAGTTATGCCGGTTACACACCTTACTACTTTCAGCCGGAAAATGATCAGCCCCTGGATATCCGGTTAAGCAAGGGAATAACGCTTGAAGAAGTGGTGGTACACGCGCGTCAGACTCTTCCCGGCCACCCGCTTTCCCTTCCCGTTAGTGAAATACGGAATATGCCTGTGCTTCTGGGCGAAGCCGATGTGCTGAAAGCATTCAGTTTTACGCCAGGCGTTTCGACCGGCGGTGAGGGCAGTGCAGGGCTCTACGTAAGGGGTGGCTCACCGGATCAGAATCTGATTTTGCTGGATGATGCGCCTGTATATAACGCTATGCACCTCGGCGGTTTTTTCTCGGTCTTTAACCCGGCTTCCCTCAAAAGCGCGGTACTGTATAAGGGGGCTTTCCCGGCCCGTTACGGCGGACGCCTTTCTTCCGTCATCGATCTGACCATGAAAGAGGGGAATAACCGGAAGTTCGGTGGGGAAATAGGGCTGGGTCTCCTGAATCAAAGTCTGACCCTGGAAGGTCCCTTGGTCAAAGAAAAAGCTTCGTTTATTGTGTCAGGTCGGGTCTCTACGCTAGGCATAACGCCTTTGCTCACCCGGAAAAGGCATCCGGGTGCCGTAGGAGAAGACTATATCTACAAATTCCACGATTTCAATGCCAAACTGAATTTTCAGTTGAGCAAGACCGACCATATTTACCTGAGTTTCTATAACGGGTTTGATCGTTTCAAATACGATGAATGGTCGAAAACCACCACCAAAGAAGTAAGCACGGCGGTCGGCAATAATTGGGGGAATAATACAGGGACCCTTCGCTATAGTAAAATGCTTTCCCCAAGGTGGTTTTCAAAGGCTATCCTGATTTACTCGGATTATACCAGTCAGTTTACCAATGATTTCAGTGATGAGGGAGAGGCCTTCTACCGCTATAGCGATACCAGGATCACGGATATAGGCGGGAAAATTCAGTTCGATTATTTTCCCGGCCGATGGGGAGAAATGAGAATAGGGGCCGAGGCCACCCGCCACCGCTTTTCCCCTTTTAACATGACCACGAATTACGCGGCGAAGACGGGTAGGGACGCCCCCCTGCTCAAAGCAAGCGAGGTTAGCCTGTTTGCAGAGGCCGATATCCGGCTTAGTCCCGGGTTGACGGTGAGTGCCGGCGGCCGGTACACGGAATACAAAGCCGGGGAGGCGGTCTTCCGAAACCCAGAGCCCCGCCTGGGTGTTACCTGGTCGTTTGCCGGCTATTGGAAATTCTATACCGCATATACGGTGATGAATCAATACCTGCATTTGCTGGTCAATAACGGTTATGGATTTGGCTACGACGCATGGCTGCCGGCCACAGGGAAAATTCCGCCTTCCCGGGCAAGGCAATTTTCCCTCGGTGTATCCCGAAAGCTAGACCGTTCCGGCATTGAACTTGGCCTGGAAGCCTACCACAAGCGAATGACCAACAGGATTGACTATCCGGACGGTACTAATTTTACCGGCATGTTGGCCGACTCCTGGGAGAACATTGTAAAGAGCGGGGGTGCCGGCCGGAGTTCGGGACTGGAACTGATGGCGGAGAGAAATTCAGGCAAACTCCGCGGGCGGTTTTCGTATACCCTGGCCCGTAGCGAACTCCGGTTTGAGGAGATCAATAACGGGCAATGGTATCCTATGAAATACGATCGACGCCATAATCTCAATGCTTCGGCCTCCTGGACCTTCAACCCAAAGTGGAGTGTCAATGGAACATTTATCTTCCAGACCGGGCATGCGGTGACTTTGCCCGTAGGGGCTGTATTTTATAATGGTTCGACAAAATACATTTACGATGACCGGAACAACGGTCGGATGCCGGACTTTCATAAACTTGACATGGGCGTAACGCGTTACGGCACACTTTGGAAAAAATATACTACAAAACTGGGCTTCGGCTTGTATAACGTGTATAACCGGGCAAATCCGCTGTACCTTGACTTCAAAACAAAACATGAAAACGGGGAGCAGTCGCTCGTTATCCAACAATACTCCCTGTTTCCCGTTTTACCATTTATAAACTATACGGTTCAATTTTAAAAACATGAATGTAGATAGCGGTTCGCCATCCGGCTAAATTTTATACAGATGAAATAGCCATGAGCCTTCAGCTATCAGCTATCAGAAAACCGGCACACCAACCGGCCAATGTATAAGCTGACTGCTGATAGCTGAAGGCTGAAAGCAAAAATTTTATACAGATGAAGTATTTCTTTTTTTTCGCAGTTTTATTGTACGTATCGGCCGCTACGGGCCAGGAAGTAGAAACCCAGGATTTTCAAAAAGGCGGGTATATGGTGGGGGTTAACGGCCTTGGTGGCTTCAACAGCGGTTCGGCTTACCGGAATCCCCGGTGGTCAATAGCGCCCTGGGCCGGTTATTTTGTGGGAACCAACCTGGCTGCCGGTCTGAGGGTGTCGTACGGATGGGATGTATTTGAACTGAAAGGTGGGGCTTCCGGAGAGGTCTCTGACTACCGCTACACTTCCGTGGCGCCCGAAGCATTTCTCCGCTACTATGTGCATGCTCTTAAAATCAAGCCTTTTGTGCAGGTGGGTGTAGGGTATAACTTTCAATGGGGCGAACCGGGGAATGCGGACGGACAAACCCGGGCATCGAATATCATCGGTTCGGCGGAAGGGGGACTGCGCTTTCCCATTGGCCGGAAATTCTCGCTCGATGCCTCGTATAACTGGCGGGCCTTTTCACCCTCTGCATGGAATGATGCCAACGAAAGAAACCGGTGGCGGTTGGGGGTGTCTTTGCGCTTATGAAAGCGGCTTTTGGTAAGGTTCGTTAAAAATAATAATTTTGTAAGGTTTTCGGTAGCTAATAAGAATAATACTTAATTTGGAGAACTTTATAAATAAACGGGGAAGACTAACTTTCTGAAGCAGCATGGTAGGACTTAAAATTTTACTTATAGAAGACGAAGTAAAAACACTCAATCTTATTAAGGAAGGACTGGAAGAAAACAAGGCGGAGGTGGATATCGCGTACGACGGAAAAATGGGCCTGACCCTGGCGGAAAGGAACGACTATTCCCTGATTATCAGTGATATCATATTGCCTGAAATCAACGGACTTTCCCTGTGTAAAACCCTGAGAGATAACGGGAACAATACCCCTATCCTGCTGCTGACGGCCCTTGGAACTACCCAGGACATTATTACCGGCTTGGACGCGGGGGCAGACGATTACCTGAGTAAACCTTTTGAATTCAGTGAGTTGAGGGCGCGGATACGGGCGCTTACCCGCCGGGGCAATGTAATGGTGCAGAAATCGAATGTACTCCGTATCGCAGACCTGGAGCTGAATGTAGACACCAAAGCCGTACGACGGGGAGAGAAGGAAATTACCCTCACCGCCAAGGAATTCAGCCTCCTGGAGTTTTTTATGAACAATATTGGACGCGTGATTTCAAAAGTGGAACTGGCGGAGAAAATTTGGGATATCACCTTTGATACCGGCACTAACGTGATTGAAGTGTACGTGAACTTTCTCCGGAAAAAGATTGATAAGGATTTCGATGTGAAGTTGATCCACACCCAGATTGGAATGGGATATGTCATGAAAGTATAGACCCGATGTTGAAGAGATTCCTTACGCAATTGAATATCCGCCAGCGGCTGACCCTGCAGTTTCTGCTTTTGGTAAGTGTAATCTTTTTATTGTTTTCGGTGAGTATATATCTGTTCAGTCGCCTGTACCTTAACAACCGTTTTTATAACGGACTACAGGAGAGGGCCATCATTACAGCTTCTTTGAAAATTGCACTCAGCGCAGACCAAAGGGCTATCCAAGACCTGGTGCGGAACAGCGATGAACGCATGCTGACCGAAGAAATGGTTTCGATCTATGACCCTCAGCGCCAGATTTTCGTGTTTACCACCGATATCCTCAAAGAGGGCTTTCACCGGGGTTTTCTGAACGAGGCGGATACGAGCAAGACGGTGAATAATATTTCTAAGGACAAATACAAGATTTCCGTCCTGAAAATCAAAGGTTACTGGGTCATTATCAGTGCCAAAGACGTGTACGAAAGGGAGGCCCTCGGTAATCTCCGGGATATCCTCATGATACTGAGCATTGTGGCCCTCTTGTTTATTGCTTATATCAGCTGGTTTATGGCAGACCGGGCCCTTTCTCCCATTTCGAAGATTGCCCGACAGCTGGATGAAATCTTCCCCCGTAATCTCTCGCGGCGCATCGAATATCCGCATACCGAAGATGAGATCGGTTTTATTACCCGTACCATCAACAAGCTGTTGCAGCGGGTGGAGACCTCTGTGAATACCCAGCGAATGTTTGTGGCCAATATTTCGCATGAGCTGAAAAATCCTCTTACTAAAATATTTACCCAGATCGAAGTGCTGGAAATGAAGTACAAGGATCATCCCGAATACTACAGCCAGATCATGTCGCTGAGATCCGATACCCTCCAGCTGAACCATCTTACGCAGGCGCTCTTGGAACTGGCCAGTGTGAGTTCCACCGACAGGGAACTGCCCCGGAAGGAGGCACGTATTGACGAGATCCTGCTTTCGGCAGTATCTGAATTTAAGCGCTGGAATCCCGATTGTGAAATCCGTCTGGGACTGGAGGAAATGCCGGAACAGGAAGAGATGCTGCTGTACCCGGCCAATGAAGACGCCCTCAAAGTGGTATTTAAGAACCTGCTTGATAATGCCTGCAAATTCTCCCCGGACCGTTGCGCGGAGGTCAGGATTCATTCTTTAGACGGACAGCTGCAGGTCACCGTGTATAACGAAGGGAAGCCCATTCCGCCGGAAGAGGTGACGAAGATACAGGAACCCTTTTTTCGCTCAGATTCTACGGCAAAGGGCAAAAAGGGGCATGGGGTTGGCCTGGCCATCGTGAAACAGATTCTGAGGCTCCATCATATTCAGCTGACCATTGTGCCCTCCGATTCAGGCAATGCTTTTGTACTTACTTTTTCGCGCGAAAAAATTTAAGCCAAATTTAATTCGAGATTAATTCCGGTTTAAGGTCAGGGCCTCAACTTTGTAGCATCAAAACAGAGGAAAATAAACTTAAATAATAATATGGAAACGACCTCACAAAATAACTCGGGATCACTTAGAATTGGGTTGATTGTTTTATTGGCGGCCCTCGCGCTTGTGGGTTACCTGTTTTTTAACGCTCAGGCCAAAAACAAAGACCTTCAGGGTTTGCTGGATTCGAAAGTAGGGGAGCTGTCAGATACGAAAGTTAAACTGGATTCCATTTCCAGGTCACTTGATGCCAAGATCCTTGAAGTAGAATCACTGGGCGGAAGTGTGGAAGAGCTGGAGAAAATTAAAGCGGAACTGGAAAAAGATATCGCAAGCCTGAAATCATCGTCAAATTTCTCTTCTAAGAAATACAACGATAAAATTGCAGAGTACGAGCGCTTCCTGGCCGCAAAAGACGAGGAAATTCTAAAACTCAAGGAAGAAAACGGGTTACTTGTATCTGAAAACCTTACCTTGAAGACGGAGAAAGAAGAAGTGCTGAATCAGAACGTTGCACTTTCCCAAAGCCGTGACTCGCTCACGTATGTGGTAAATGAAGTGTCTTCGAAAAACAAAGAACTGCAGGATAAAGTCAATGTAGCCGCGGCCCTGAAAGCGGTAAACGTAGAAGTAGTAGGGCTGACGTCTAAAGGGAAAGAAAAAGACGGTAAGATCAAAAGCAAGAAGGTAGATCAGTTGAAAGTAACCTACAACCTGCCTTCCAATACCTTGACGGAGAAAACCAACAAGGATGTCTACCTGAGAATTCTGGATCCTAACGGCGCGGTGCTCAACGATATGGGCAGAGGCGGTGTAGTAGATGTAGACGGACAGGAAATCGGGTATACGCTCAGACAAGCTGTTCCTTACACCAATAACAACCAGGAAGTGGCCATGTATTACCAGAAGGGCCAGGAGTTTAATTCAGGTGTGTACGCCGTAGAACTATACTCCGAAGGGTTTAAGATCGGAGCAGGAAATTTCCAGATAAAATAATAATTATCAGGAAGTTAATAAAGATAACATATCATAATGGTTTATAGGGTTCTATCAGATTCCTGCATTGAAT
>JBEBRS010000058.1:0-14688 GCA_040394705.1 Leadbetterella byssophila | reverse complement strand
TATAATCATTTTTCACGTCTTCGCCTTCCCATACTTTTTGCTGGGTCCATTTTTCGGAGGGTGCTGCCCAGAAAGGATCGCTTTCGGGAAGGCCCAGAGGTAAAAATACCGCCGTAGCGAGGTAAGGACTGCCCTGGTTATTGTAAGCATCGGCGATATTGGGCTGGGCCCCATACAGTCCCAGAGTCAGCCAACCATCTTTATACGTAGAAGGGCTTTCCAGTGTCTTCTTTAGCATGGCCGTCAGCGCCCCCCGTACCTGGGCGGGCTTCAGTTCGGCCGGCAGAGCCTTCCGCCAGGCCATATCGGCCAGGTGATGGAAGGCCGCACCGCGATAGATGAGGGAACGCCCCGTGGGCGGGAAAGAGCCGTCGGCAGCGATCAGTCTTTCCTGGATCACCGCATACCTTTCGTTTCTTAATTTTATTTTCTCGGCCATACTCTTGTAGGAGGTAGTCTTTTTGGAAATTTCGTTCACTACCACCGCCAGGTAAGGATGAATGACATAACTGTTGTAGTAATCAAACGCATACGAATCGCCGTCTTTGTACATTCCGTCGCCCACATACCACTGCTCGTGCTGCATAAGGGCATAATCAATACGCATAGGATCATAGTCATATCCGAACCGGGCAAAAAAGACCTCGTTCATGGCCGAAAACAGCAACCAGTTACTGAAGCCGGGCCTGAATTGCCGGGTAGTGCGGATGGCCGCTGCCATCTTCTCCTGATCGGCCGCAGGAAGGTTTTCCCAAAGCCAGGGTGCCCGCACAAAGGCCAGGGCCAGGAAGGAGGCATCGACCAGCTGCTGCCCGGCGATATTATAGGGCATGTAGTCCCGTTTGGTCGAATCGAGCGAGTTGGAGATGCCTTTCAGCACCCATTGGCGGTACTGGTTCCGCAAGGCCACTTCTCCGGCACTGCCGCCCTCCAGCTGGAGCCAGGGGGCAATTCCGCTCAGCACGCGGCCTAAAACTTCCACATATTGCACTTTAATGCGGCTTTCCTTATTATCGGTGCGAACAGAAACCGTGTGCGGCATGACGATCCGCAGGCTATCTTGTGCCAGGCTATACAGTACCGGGCGCACCATTTTATCCATTTCGGCCAGCCAGTATTCCCGGTCGGTGGTTACCTGCACGGGGGCGGTTACAGCCTTTTTTTTCTGGGCGAAGGCCGCGGAAGCTCCCCCAAGGAGGAAAAGGAGTATTGCGGAGAGAAGGTATTTTTTCATAATATAGGGGCCCACACTTTATTATAGGCTTTTACAGGCTTATACCTGCGGTAATTTATACCCGTTATGGTATTCCGAAACCAGGTAGCGGTTTGCCGATTTGTCTGTAAACTTTCGTTTTGATTTATCCCAATATAGCTTTTTGCCCGTCCGATAAGCCACATTGCCCATCTGTGAAAAAATGGCAATGTGCGCTCCCGCTTCAATAGGGGCATGCAGCAGGGTGCGGTCTTCCCGCCGTATGGCATTCACAAAATTGGCCATGTGCTTTTCCAATCCGTTGTCCGTTTCTTTTTGCAGGGGAACGGCTTCCATGCGTTCACCTTCGGGGATCACCTCCCAGCCTCTTCGGTTCAGCACCAGTGTGCCGTTATTGCCTATAAATGCCACGCCGTGATTCCGGCCGTAGGGACCCAGGTCTATTCCTGTGCCGTGTTCCCACTGAATATTAAAGTCATCGAACTCAAACACGGTGGTCAGGGTATCGGGTGTCTCGGCAGCATCATCCGGGTAGGCAAATTTACCACCTGCCGCCATTACGGAGCGCGGATCGGCCACCTTCATTCCCAGGAGGGCGTAGTCAAGCATGTGCACGCCCCAGTCGGTCATAAGGCCACCGGCATAATCCCAGAACCAGCGAAACTCAAAATGAAACCGATTAGGATTAAACGGTCTTTTCTTGGCGGGACCGAGCCACTGATCATAATGCACGCCCTGGGGTACGGGTTCATCGGGCTTTTGCGGGATGCTTTTCATCCAGCCCTGATAAGCCCAGGCTTTCACCAACCGTATTTTCCCCAATTTTCCGGAATGAACAAAGGCGATGGCATCGCGGAAGTGCTGCTGACTCCGCTGCCACTGGCCCACCTGCACTATGCGGTTGTACCGGGTTGCCGCCGCCACCATGACTTCACACTCCCGGATCGAGTTGCCGATGGGTTTTTCAACGTAGACATGTTTGCCCGCCCGCACGGCATCTACCATTTGCAGACAATGCCAGTGGTCCGGAGTTCCGATGATCACGGCGTCAACAAGATCCCCTTCCAGCATTGTTTTATAGTCAATCAACCGTTTTACTTCTATGTTCCTGGCTTTCAACTCGCCAATGCGCTGATCCAGAACGCGCTCGTCTACATCGCACAAAGCCGTACATACCACGTTCGGCTGTTTCAGAATTGCGTTCAGGTCTGACCACCCCATGCCCTTGACACCGATGAGGCCGACTTTAATTTTTTTCTCTTGCAGAGGAAGGGCATTTGCCCTTAAGAATAGTCCTGATGCCGCCAGTGCAGCTGCTCCTTTAATAAAATCCTGTCTTTTCATATCCGGTTGATTATTTAATGGTCACGTGCGGCATCCTGCCTTCCTGATGGCAGTAAAATTATTTTTCCAGTGAACGGTACTTTTCACAGGCTGCCAGGAGGAATGCACCCACACCAAACGGTGCGGTAGAGTTTTCATTCACCACCTGTCCGGGAATGGCCTTTTCGCCGATGGGCTGCACATAGCCCACTTTCCCGCTTTGCTGCAAAGCAGTTCCCACGAGATATTTCCACCCCTTTTCTGCTGTGGCTTGATATTCCTTCTTACTGAGGTATCCGTTATTCATTCCCCAGAACAGTCCGTAGGTAAAGAAGGCTGATCCGCTGGTTTCGGGTCCGGGTGCGTGTTCGGGATCCAGCAGGCTGCGTGTCCAGTAGCCTTCATTTTGCTGTGATTTTTTGACGGCTTTTGCCATTTTCCTGTACACTTTGATGTATTCTTTCCGGTGAGGGTCATTGGCCGGCAGATCCTGCAGTACCTTGGCCAGCCCTGCAAAGACCCAACCGTCGCCCCGGGCCCAGAAGTCTTTTTTGCCGTTCAGGCTTTTGTGCTTTGGGTAAACGTATTTGGCGTCGCGGTAGTACAGTCCCGTTTTTTTATCGTACATGATACTGTTCGCATAGGTGAAGTATTCGTACAGCTTTTCCAGGTACAGTTCATTTCCGGTGATTTTATACATTTTGGTCATCACGGGCATCACCATATAGAGTCCATCGGCCCACCACCAGTAGTCGTTATTGGGCGTACTCATCTGGTACTCCATCACCTCACGCGCCCGGGCTATCTTTTTTTCATCGGGTGCCAGGTTATACAGGTCGGCATAGGTCTGGAAGCAAATCTGCCAGTCGCCAAACAATACATAATCGTCCTTTTCTCCGTAGCTGTATTTCCATTCGGCCTTGTTATCCGATTTGGCGCCTTTCCATTGGTTATGCTCCGCCCATTTCCGGGAATATTGGCGGTATTCCTCTTTCCCGGTCAGAAAATACGCTTCCATATTGCCTGTATGATAGGCGGCCACATCCCAGAACGCCCAGCCCGGATGGGTATGTGTGCTTTGCCAATGGCTGTTTACACGTTCGATAACGGCCATTACCTCTTCTTTTGTTTGCGAAAAGGCCGGAACAACCCCTAAAACGATACAGAATATGATCTTTTTTATCATTCTTGTAAATTTATATACTTATACTGACTTGGCACATGTTTCACGACAAATTTCAGCGCTGTTTTAAAAAAAATTTAGCTGCCTTCAGGCAAAGACAGCTAAACCAGATTCAACCTCAGGCTTGGTTGGAAAGTCTCCGATGACCGGAGACTCCCCTCAAGCGCTATTTGTCTTTAATTATACCCCGGATTTTGCACCAGTTCGGCTTTGGTATTCAGCCGAATTTCGTTCAGAGGAAGGGGCAATAATGCATTGTAATCCTGGAACCCGGTGGTAATCTTATTGGAAGGACCACTATCTCCGTTCAACGCTATTCGTTCTTTGAGTTTACCGGTACGCACCAGGGTCATCCGGCGGTTTTCTTCGGCAATCAGCTCTCTTGCCCGTTCATCCAGGATAAAATCGAGGGTAATATCCGACGCGCTGACGCTGCCCAGTTGGGCATTGCCTCTTTCCGCGCGGGCGGTTTTGAAGGCCCGGTCACGCAGGACATTCACGTCTGCGGCTGCTCCTGCGGTATTCCCCTGGCGGAAGCGGGCTTCGGCACGCAGCAACCAGGTTTCGCCGAAGCGCATCACCGGCCAGTCTTTGACAATGGCGTAACCGAAGTCGTCTTCCGGATCATACCCTCCCCATTTGGTGGGGAAAGGATACCATACTTCGAGGCTGTCTGTACGGAAAGGAACTGCCTTATCCCCGGTTTTTACGGTGACTGTTTTTACTGCGTCAGACGCATTGGCTGCCACACGGTACCCGTCTTTGTCTATTCCTATACTGGCGCTGAATCCCGGGCGGTTGTAGTTGGTGGTTCTCCGGATATTGTAATTGCTGTTCCGGATATCGCCGTCCAGTCCTTTCCATACCGTATATTTCATGAAATTACTCAGGCGCAGACGTCCGTTTCCTCTTCCGCCCAAAGAGTCGGCATTCACCATACCGTCCCATTTGTGGTAGGCAGGCTGCCACACGCGGCGGTGCTGAGGGTTATCGATGGTTCCCCCGGTCACATTCCGGTTGTATTCCATTTCAAAGGTCCAGATGGCTTCGGTGTTGCCTTGTGAGCGTCTTTGGTTTCCGAAGCGGAACATGTCGCGGTAATAATCTCCGCCCTCGCCCAGGAACTTTCCATACCGTGCTTCAATGAGCTGGTATTTTCCGCCGTTGATAATGTCGGTGGTCAGCTGCTCGGCTTTGGCATAGTAGGCCTGGTCTCTTACCCCCATGCGGAGGTAGGCTTCCGCCCCCAGCTGACGGGCCATGTCTTTGTTAATCCGGTTTGGCGTCACGGTCTGTCCTACTTCAGGAAGGTTAGCCACCGCATAGGCAATATCCTCTTCAATCAGGCGGTCTACATCGGCTACGCTCTGGCGGGTAAAGTCAAACGTAGGCGACACCACGGGTGCACTCAGCAGAGGCACATCGCCCCAAAGCGTCACGAGCGTATTGTACGCGTAGGCCCGGAAGAAACGGGCTTCGGCGTTGGCCTTTGCGTTGTTTTCTCCTACCGCGGCGATAATCACATTGGCATGGTTGATAAAGTCATAGCTTTTCTGCCATAGGTAGCTGACCGCGCCGTTTTCCTGATTCAGGTCGGCGTACTGATAAAACGGGTTTTCTACTCCCTCGGTAGCCCCTGCGCTGGTAATGTCCATCCCGATCTGCCAGGTGGACAGAAACCCCTGACGCCCGCTGTAGCCCCAAAGCTCCGCGAAGATGCGGTGGAGACCAATCACCTGGGCCTCGATCGTCTGGGCGTCGGTAGCCCCCGTGCGGTAGCTCGAATACGGATCTTCCTCCAGGTAATCTTTGCCGCATGAAGTACCCATCAGAAGGGAGGCGGCCAGTAAACTGCTATATACTATTCTGTTCTTTTTCATCACTAAATCGGTTGATTGTTAAAAAGTAAGGTTGGCTCCCAACACATAGGTACGTACCATCGGATAATTGATGTTATCGTTGCTGGATCCCCGGGTAATATCCCTTGCTTCCGGATCCCATCCCAGCCAGTCGGTCCAGGTAGCCAGGTTTCTTCCGCTCAGGTAGAGTTGCAGTCCGCCGATTCCTAATTTCGTCAGCGCGGTTTGTCCGAAGTTATAGCTCAGCGTCACATCTTTCAGACGGGTGTAGCCCGCATCTACCGGGAATCCATACCCGTGCGAGTTGGAGTGGTTACCCAGGGAGCGCCATTCGTTGCTTTGGTTTTCCGGAGTCCAGTAACCGAGTGCTGCCGGCGTACTTCTTCTTCCCATTTCATCCGATGCCCCACCGATCTGGGGGTTGTTACGGAGTGCTCCTTGTACCGTCTGGATAAAAATATTCAGGTTGAAATTCTTATAGGTCAGGGTATTGGTCAGTCCGCCCGTCCATTTCGGTGTAGTCTGGCCCAGAATACTCCGGTCGTTGTCGTCCACTTTCCCGTCTTTATTGAGATCGGCCAGCTTCAGGTCGCCTGCCAGTGCGGTGTCGTCCCAACCTTTATTGGCTCCCGATTCGATTTCCGATTCCTGCCAGATACCTACTTTGGTATAGTCGTAAATCACCCCCACCGGATGTCCGATAAACCAGCGGTTCCCCACGTCGTCTTTTCCGTCACCGTACACGTCTACAATCTTGTTTTTATTGGTGGAAAACACCAGGGTAGACGACCAGGTAAAGTCGTTTTTAACCAGGTTTTTAGACGTCAGCGTAAGCTCTACACCCGTATTAGACACTTTCCCGATATTCGACCACACATCGGAATACCCGGTGATCTGGGGAATACGTTGCAGCAGCAGCATGTCATAGGTGTGGGTTTTGTACAGGTCTACGGTACCGGTCACGCGGTTGCCCCACAATCCGAAATCTACCCCGGCATTCAAGCCTTTGGTTTTCTCCCACTGGAGGTCATCGTTCCCCATTCGGCTCTGCACTTTCAATGTCGTATACGGTCGTCCATCCATGGTAAGGGTTCCTGAGCTCATCAGGGCCAGGGTCTGGTAGATGCCAATGGCCTCATTTCCTGAAATACCGTAGGAAACGCGTAGCTTCAGGTTGGTAATGGCGTCATATTGCTTCATAAAGTTTTCGTTGGCGATGTTCCATGCAAAAGCCGCGGAAGGGAAAGTACCGTACTTGTTGTTTTTCCCGAATACCGAAGAGCCGTCTCTTCTCACGGTGAAGGTGAACATGTAGCGGCTGTCATACCCGTAGTTCAGCCTTCCCATCTGGGAAATGGAACGGTACATATCGGCCTGGGAAGATACGGTTTGGGTGGAAGCCGACTCCAGGTTGCCCCATTCCAGGTCATCGTTCGGGAACACCTGTCCCGTAGCCACCGCCTGCTGCCAGTATTTCTCTTTCGAGCCATAAAGTCCGGTCAGATCAAAGTGGTGTTTGCCGATATCTTTATTGTAGGTCAGTATATTTTCCAGGGTATAGGTCTGCGACTCGCTGTTGGTGATGGTACCTGAACCGCTCAGGTTATAAACCGATTTCCCGTAGTATTCGTTATTGCGGACCGGAACATAGGAATACCCCGCATTAAACCGGTAATTCAGACCGCTCAGGGGTTTCCAGATATTGCCGAAATTTACATCTGCGTACCCGTTCAGCGAGATATTGAACTGGCGGCGGATAGGGTTAGTAGTGGTTGGCAGCAGGGGGTTGGCCCACAACTGCTCAGAATACATAGGGTACTGGGTCAGGGAGCCGTCTTCATTGAACATCTGCGCATACGGACTCATGGCCGCCGCCTGCAACAGGCTGGCCCTTCCGCCATCACGGTTATGCGATACAATGAAGGTAGAAGTACCTACCGAAAGGTAACGGGTGGCCTTCACATCGGTGTTGGTACGGAAAGAGTAACGCTTATAGTTATAGCCCTGCAAGATTCCCTTCTGATCCAGGTAGTCCAGTGATACGTAATATTTGGCGTTTTCAGTTCCCCCGGAAATTCCTACATTATGGTTCTGCACCACCCCGGTCTGCATCACGGCATCGAGCCAGTCGGTGGTCACCCCGTTCACGTAGTTATCGTACTCGTACTGATTTTTCACCGGACCGCCGTTATACAAGCTGGTGTTGGTAATGCGGGAATATTCGGCATATCTCCTGAGCAGTTCTTCGGGAGATGCAGGTTCCAGGATGTGCGCCGCTTCTTCCACACCGCCGTAGGTGTTGTAGCGAATGGTAGGCTTTCCGCTGGTACCTCTTTTGGTCGTAATCAGGATTACCCCGTTCGACCCGTTCACCCCGTAGATGGCGACGGCCGAGGGGTCTTTCAGGATCTCAATAGACGCCACGTCATTCGGGTTAATGTCGTTGATGGAACCGTCGGTTCTTGATAAGGGAATACCGTCTACCACCACATAGGGTTCGGAAGAAGCATTGATAGAGCTCCTTCCCCTGATCTGGGTAGAAGGCGCATCTCCGGGAATGGAAGAAGCCTGGGATACCGTGACATTGGCCACTGCTCCCTGCACCGCCTGCATCACGTTATTGACGGGAAGATTGGCGAGACGCTCTTTCGGTACGGAAGCTACCGAACCGGTAATATCCGAACGTTTCTGGGTACCGTATCCTACCACCACCACTTCCGACATCAGCCGGCTGTCTTCTTCGAGGGTGATATTCACCAGGGTTTGTCCTCGGCGAACCACGGTCTTTTGTTCCACATAGCCTACTGAACTGAACACCAGGGTCACCTCTCCGTCTCCTACCGTGAGGCGAAACGCTCCTTCGGCATCCGTAATAGCCCCCTGGGTAGTTCCTTCCACCCGTACGTTCACTCCGGGAACGCCCTCTCCGCTTTCATCGGTTACTTTCCCTTCAATGGAGCGGTCAACCGCCTCAAAAGCGCCGGTCTCTGCTCCTCTGGAAAACGCCGCGTGGCCAAACAATACGCCAGCGCCCATCAGAACGGAAAAGAGGGCCTTGCCTCTTGCCCTCATCAGCACTTTGCACAATAATAGAGTTTTTCTCATCTGATTGAATAGTTAAAAATTCAAAATATTTTATTTGAATAGTGCAAAATTAGAACCTCTATCCTCCCTCGGGTTAGGGTCAAAATCAGCAAAAAGTCGGGGTATATTCGTCAGATTTGTCCATATATTAATTTTTGAAGAACTTTGACCGCACTTTTATGGTGGGGAATAAAATGATATGGATACTGGCCTGTCTGCTGACAGGTATCTTTGGCCGGGTGTCGGCGCAAAGCGACTTCCGCTTTGAGCATATCACCGTGAACGAAGGGCTGGCCCACAGCGACGCCTTGTCGGTGTTGCAAGACCGGGACGGCTTCATCTGGATAGCCACCAATAACGGCATCAACCGCTACGACGGTTACGAACTCAAAAACTATCTTTTACCGAACAGTAATTTCAACGGGCTTTACAATAACCGGATCCAGAGTCTGGAACTGGATCGTGACGGCCGGATATGGGCCACTGCCGATGAACAGGGCGTATTTTATTACGACCCCTCCGCTGACGGTTTCCAGAACCTTGCCGAGCTGGCCCCGGATTCCTCCACCCGAACCCTCCTCCGGCAAATCACGGCCCGGGCGCTGCTGGCCGGCCATGACGGCCGCCTGTACGTAGGTACCCGCTCCCACGGCCTGCTGGTCATTTCCCTTACTCCTGAGAAAAGAATAAAAACCCTGAGGCAGATCCCCTTTCTCCGCCAGGGAACCGCCATTACCGTGTACAAACTCGCAGAAGATACCGGGGGAAACTTATGGGTGGGCACCCTGGGAACGGGGCTTTGGCGCCTGGAGAAAGACACGTTTAATGCCCACCGGGTGACACAATGGCCTCACGAGAACGTCAGGGCCCTGCTGTTTCGGCCCGACCAGACGTTATGGGCAGGCTCAGACAACACCGTAGCCCGGATCCATACCGGGCCAACCCCCACCGTGGAGTGGCTTAAAGATTCCTTCGCCTCTATCAATTGTTTTTTTGAAGATTCTTTCGGGCGGTTCTGGATAGGCACCAACTTTGGCCTGCACCTGCTCCGCGATATCCGGCCCGCGGGAGGGAACCGCCTGACGTATACCGATCAGGTGTTTTCCGTAGATTCAGACAACCCATTCGGCATTAACTCCAATCGGGTACACCAGGTGTTTGAAGACTCTTTCCATAACCTCTGGTTCGCTGCTTCTTCCGGGGGGCTAAACAAAATCAGCCTCCTGGCCAAGCCCTTCGGCATCATCAACCGCACCAATAATCATGGGCTGCCAGACGATTACATCAATACGCTCTGGAATGAACCGGGCGTCTTGTGGATAGGGACCCGCAACGGGTTTTCCCGCTATGATAAGGCCAGCCGGACCTTCCGGAATTTCCTGGATAACCCTGTAGCGGGGAGTACCACCCATATTAGTGTTTCCAGCATTTACGATGCCGGAGACGGATACCTTTGGGTCGCCTCCCGGGAAAACGGCATCTATCGCCTGAACAAGAAAAGCCTGGAACTTCAACACCTGGAAGATGTACCAGAACAGCGGGCCTGGTCCGGTATAGAGCCCCTCTGCATCCGGGAAGACGGACAGGGCCGCATCTGGATCGCCACCTTTTACGCGGGCATCTATATTTTCGATAAAAACGGGCGTTTTATACAAACCCTGAATACCGGCAACTCCGCCCTGCCTGCCGACCGGATCACGGCACTTCTTTACGACCCGGAGGAAGAGGTGATGTGGGCCAGCACCCGCGATGCCGGAGTAGTTAAACTGCAACTGAAAAATGGAGAGCTGAGCCTGCTGAACCATTTTTTCTTTACTCCGGAAAGCCGGGAAAGCATGAAAGTCAACTATGCCTGGCCTCTCCACAAAGACCGAAAAGGTCGTATCTGGGCAGGTACCTTAGGCGGAGGCCTCCACCTTATCCATAAAGTGAAAGGAAAGGAAGTGATTTCCCGCTACGATCAGTGGCTGCCGGAATCGAATGTGGAAACCATACAGGAAGGCGACCACGGGGAACTGTGGATAGGAGGCCGTGGACTCTACCGCTTTGACCCGGAGAAAAAGAGCTACCTTCATTTTGATGTGGCCGACGGCCTGCAAAGCAATTCCTTCAAAATCGGTGCAGCGGCCAAGGATACCGACGGCACCCTGTATTTCGGGGGAATTAACGGTATCTCCTATTTTAAACCTTCCGGGGTTACTCAGAACCCCTACCCGCCGAAAATGCAGATTACGCGGGTGAGAATCGTGCATTATGAGCTGTCGGCCACCCCGCCCAATCCCCGCGCCATACTTTCCGTTCCTTTTTCCCCAGCCGGCCTCCTTACCCTGAAAGATTCGGAAAACGACTTTACCATTGAGTTTGTCGGGCTTAATTTCCACAATCCCCGCAAGCAGCAGTACGCCTACCGTCTGGAAGGGTATCACGACCATTGGATCCCCCTGTTGCCCGGGCAGCGCATGGCCGCTTTCGCCAGCTTACCCGCCGGAGACTATACGTTTAAGGTGCAGGCCGACAACGGCGACGGGGTCTGGGCGGAAGAACCCGCCACCCTGAAATTAAGGATTCTGCCGCCCTGGTACAGAACCTGGTGGGCCTACGCATTTTATGTCGTGCTAGCCCTTTCTGCCCTCACCTGGTACAGGCGAATCCGGGAAAGACAGCGCGATCTTCAGAACAAAATAGCGCTGGAACAGATGGAAAAACAAAAAGAGAAGGAACTCTCCGACATGAAGCTGAGCTTCTTTACCAATGTCTCCCACGAACTCCGAACTCCCCTTACCCTCATCATCCCTCCCGCCGAAGACCTGATGCAGTCGGTACCTCTGCAAACGGAAGCCCGCCGGAAAGCCGAACTGGTACACAAGCAGGCCCATAAACTGCTGAGCCTGGTCAACCAGCTGATGGACCTCCGGAAGATTGAATCCGGGAATATGAAGGTACAGTTACAAAATGCCGATATCATCGCCTTCGTTCGTGAGTTGTTTCTGATCTTCAAAATCAAGGCCGATGAGCTCAACATCCGCTATAGGCTGGATACTTTCCGGGAAGAAGCCCTGGTCAGCTTTGACCCGGCCAAACTGGAGATCATCCTGACCAACCTGCTCTCCAATGCGTTCAAATACACCCCCGAGGGCGGAGACGTACAACTCTCGGTAAACCGGCCCGACGAAGACCACCTGCTGATCAGAGTGAGCGACAGCGGACAAGGCATGCGGCCGGAAGACCTGAAACACATTTTTGAACCTTTTTACCAGGTCGTACGAAAAGACCGTCCCAAAGCTCCGGGTACGGGCATTGGCCTCTCTCTGGTGCGGGAGTTGGTGCAGCTGCTGGGCGGTACCATCCGCGTGGAAAGTGAACTGGGCTCGGGGTCGGCGTTTGAAGTACGTTTGCCCTGCGGGGGCGCAGCGCAAGCACAGGCGGAGGACGTGAAAAACGAATCCCTGACCCCGCTAGAAACACTCCTGCCCGAAGACATCGACGAACCGCTTTCTGACCACCGCCTGCTGATCGTGGAAGACAACGCCGATCTGAGGACCTACCTCAAAGGGATTTTCGGGACACATCTGAAAATTTCTACGGCGGGAAACGGGAAAGAAGGACTTTCCCTGGCCCTGGAAGAGCTGCCCGATATTATCCTGAGCGATGTGATGATGCCGGAAATGGATGGACTGGAGCTTTGCGAAAAAATAAAAAACAACCCGAAAACAGCGCATATTCCGGTCGTGCTGATTACGGCACGGGCGGCGGCGGTGCATGAACTGGAAGGACTCGAAAGCGGGGCCGACGACTATATCGTGAAGCCCTTCAATCCGCGGATTCTGTTTTCCAAAGTACAGTCCCTGCTGACTAACCGCCGAAAACTCCGGGAACACTTCCAGCGCCAGATCCTGATGGAACCCAGCACTTCCGATATCCCCGATGCCGACCGGGAATTTATCCGGGAAGCCATGGAAATCGTGGAAAACAACCTGGGAAACAAACAATTTGGCGTACAGAGCCTGGTGAGTGAGTCGGGCATGAGCCAGTCGGCCTACTACCGAAAACTCAAGAACATCACGGGGCAGTCGGTGGTAGAATTTATCCGTGACGTACGCCTGAAACGGGCGGCCCAGCTCCTGACTACGGGGCAATTCCGGGTGACTGAGGTCATGGATCAGGTAGGCATTGAAGACTATAAGTATTTCCGTTCCGCGTTCCAGAAGCTGTACAAACTTTCCCCTTCCGAATACGCAAAAAATCATGAAAAAAATGCTTAAAAGGCTTTGTATCTTCCTGGTCTTCCTGCCCGGACTGACACCCGCGCAACAAACGAAGGTGGCTTTTATTTCCGACATCCATTTCCAGGATTTGTACGGAAGTTTTTCCGACCATGAATTTAAAGGAATTCCGAACCCCAAAACCGGGCAGCCCGTGATCATGCGTACCATGGGCGCCCAGCTACGCTCTACCCGTATCTTTAATGAGAATTATTTTGCTTTTCTGGCCGCCTTAGACGATGTAGTAGCCCGTGGAATCCGGATCGTGGCCCTGCCGGGCGACTTCTCTGATGACGGGCAGGCGTATAACCTCAGGGGACTGAGGAAGATCCTGGAAGCCTATACCGAAAAATACGGATTACAGTTTTTTATCACCACCGGAAACCACGACCCCGTTGGCCCGTTCCGCCAGGAAGCCGGGAAAAGCGATTTCCTGAATGCCGAAGGGAAACCCATGGGCATTTACAGTACGAAAAGCCTGGCGCGGTTGCCGGAGAGTGTAATCACGAAAGACATCGCCCTTTCCGGTTACCTGGAGATCCTGGAGGAACTGAAAGCCTTCGGTATGCGCCCCTCTTCTGCATACCGGTATTGGAGTACCCCTTCCCATTTTATTCTACCGGAAAATTACACCTATGCCCAAGCCGAAACGTATGGAGAGTACCACAACCGGATGTACGAGGTAAGCCCGGGGTTTTCGGTGCCTGATCTAAGCTACGTGGTCGAGCCTGCCGATGGAGTATGGCTTTTGGCCATTGACGGGAATACTTATATTCCGAAAAACGCAGACGGCAACCCGGCCGATCCCCGGAATTATAACGGTTCGAGCATCGGGTATAACCAGGTGATGTCGCATAAAACCCACCTGATTTCCTGGGTGAAACAGATCAGCACCGAAGCGAAAAAAAGGAACAAAACCCTCATTGCTTTTACCCATTACCCCATGATCGAATATAACGACGGAGCTTCACCGGAAATCGCCCGCTTGTTGGGAGAAACCAAGTGGCAGCTGCACCGGGCGCCGGAGGAGGAGGTGGCGCGGGCTTTTGCCGAGGCCGGCCTGAAACTCCACTTTGGCGGACACATGCACATCAACGACACGGGCGTTCGGCAATACGAAGATGGAAAAATGCTGGTGAATGTGCAGGTTCCTTCTCTGGCCGCTTATATCCCCGCCTATAAAATACTGACCATAAAGCCGAACGATGTGTACGAGATTGAAACGGTGATCCTCGACCGGGTTGAGCGCTTCAACGAGCTTTTCCCCCTTTATGAAAAAGAGCATGAACTATTGCGCCAAACCGGCGACCCGCGCATCTGGAACAAGGCTATTCTCCATACCCGCTCGTACCGCGACTTCACCCTTTTCCACCTGCAGGAACTGGTGCGCCTGCGTATGGTGCCCTCCGACTGGCCCAAAGATTTTATAGAAAAAGCGGCCAACCTAAACGGGGGAGACCTTCTCCGGCTTGCAGGCGCCCGCGCCCAAAAAAGCTACCGTTCCTGGAATTTTAGTGACCTCCTGCTCGATCTGTACAAGTTTCAGTCGGCCGATGAACTGGCCCGGCACGATATTCCGCAGCGGCGCCTGAAACAATACCAAACCCTCAGCCGGCATTTCACACGCCTCCAAACCGATGATCACTTCCGTCTGCAACTTCGGGATTTATTTCGCATCCTGGATAAGATTTCTGCCGGTGACCCTTCGGATCATTTTGAGGTGGATTTTAATAAGGGAACTGTACAAAAAATGAAAAAATAGCC
>JBEBRS010000057.1:0-14737 GCA_040394705.1 Leadbetterella byssophila | reverse complement strand
ACCGTACTCGGTACGGCGACGTACATCGTGCTCGAGCCCGGCGAGAGCGTCGTGACCCACGCGTTTGGTGATTCCGACGCGTACAAGTTTGCCATCGCGGATCACCACCTCTTTCTGAAACCCACCGCTGACGACGCCAACACGAACCTGGTTGTGGTGACGAACCGTCGCAGCTACGCCTTTCGATTGTCGTTCTCGGGGTCTCGTGATGCGAAAGCCCTCTACAAGCTGGTGTTTGACTATCCGGACACCAAGCAAGCGACACAAGCGGCCGAACTGCAAGCGCAAACCATCGAATCCGCGTTCGCAGAACCTGGCCGGCTCGTCAGCTGGGAACAGTACACCATGAGCGGAGACACTGATCTTGCGCCGGTTCACGCTTGGGATGACGGCGAGCGCACATGGTTCGAGTTCTCTCCATCAACTGATTTGCCGACCGTCTACCTCGTGGACGCGGACAACCAGGAAAGCCTGGTGAACCGTCACAACGAAGGCGACGATGGCCGAACGATCGTGGCTCACCGCACCGCACCGCGCTGGATGCTACGCCTGGGCAACCGGGCGCTGGTGATCCACAACGAAGCCTATTTCCATACCCCAACACCTGCCAACACATCTCGCACTGCGGCGCCGAGCGTGCAGCG
Source organism: Leadbetterella byssophila (assembly GCA_040394705.1). Lineage (GTDB taxonomy): Bacteria > Bacteroidota > Bacteroidia > Cytophagales > Spirosomataceae > Leadbetterella > Leadbetterella byssophila_B. Next base: position 14,093 of record JBEBRS010000057.1, on the reverse strand, counting down.
CGTGCTCGTTGAGGAGTCATGATGTTTCACCGCAAGGACATAGATGCCAGTGCCGAGCTCGGCTCGCTTGATGGCGAACGGGGTCCTGCCGTCATCGATGAAGGGCGTAAAGCCGCGCCAAGGGGCTCGCGCGCCTTCCTACTGATTTTTGGTTGCGCAGCCATAGCGGGCACGGTGGCCATGACCTGGAAAGCATTACAGGTGCAAGCGCCTACGAGCCAATCATCTTCGGCTCGTACGGAGACGGCTCAGATCGGCAACACCCTGCCCGCCTTGAGCCTGCCGCCGCCACGCCCCGAGCCACCGCCGGCGCCCAAGCCCGCGGAAATACCCGCATCGGTCGTGCCGCAATTGGCACCGTCATCTGTTTTCGCGCCCCTGGTCGCAGCGCCGGCACAGGATGCGGTGCGCGAACGCCGGCTCAGTTCCGGGCTAACGGCTAAAGGGAGCGAAAGCGCACGGCCCCCATCGAGCCGGGCAGTCGAGGCGGAGCCAGACTCGGGTGGCTTGGCCGACCAGTTGCGGCCAGTTCGAGTTCAAACGTCACGGGCCCGGCTGCAGGGCAATCGAGACTTGTTGCTAACCGAGGGCACGAGCATCGATTGCGCTCTCAACACTCGGGTGATTTCCACCCAATCTGGCAACGTCACCTGCCACCTCACCCGGGATGTGTACTCCGCAAACGGGCGCGTCGTCTTACTCGACAGCGGATCGAAAGCCTCTGGCTTCTACACAGGCGGCATCACCCAGGGGCAAGCCAGGATCTTCATGCAATGGTCAAAAGTGGAAACGCCAGCCGGCGTCGTCATCGACCTCGACTCGACCGGCGCCGGCCCCTTGGGTGAAGCCGGTGTCGGCGGCTATGTCGATCGACACCTCGCAGAGCGGTTCGGCGGCGCGGTCATGATCAGCTTGATCGGCGACGTCGGCAGCTGGCTGTCGAACCGCTCCTCGCAAGGCAGTGACAACGTGCAATTCAACAGCACGACACAGGGCGCCGAGAACGCGGCGGCGGAAGCGCTGCGCAACTCCATCAATATCCCGCCCACACTCTACAAAAACCACGGGGAACGCGTGACCATCATGGTCGCGCGCAACCTGGATTTCTCTGGGGTATACCGCATTGAACCGAAACCCTGACAATTTGCCCTCTGAGGCGCTCAATCAGCTAATGCGGCCCATCGCAAGCCATTTAGCCGAGCCCGACGTCACCGAAATCACCATCAACGGCCCAGGAATGCTGTGGGCTAAGCGCAGCGGCGGGTGGCAGACATATGAAGTGCCTGCATTAACGCCGGGGTACCTCAGCGCGCTCACCACGGCCATGGCCGTCTACAACGGTCTGGCCCCTGCCCCCGATGTATCGGTCGTTCTGCCCGGCGGTTGGCGCGGGCAGATTGTCCGTCCCCCGGCCGTGATCGATGGCACCGTATCGGTGTGTATACGCAAACACTCGACGACCACCAAGACGATTCGCGAGCTCGAGCAGGAGGGTGCATTCGCCAGCTTTCACGATGCGAGTTTCCACCGTCCCTGCGCCGACGAGGCGCATGGCCTCCTGGGCGCAACCGGTTTTGACCGCTTGAGCGAGTTGGACATCCACTTATTGAAATTGAAGCGTGAACGACGCATGCGTGAGTTCTTCGAGGCTTGTGTCCAGAACCACAAGAACATTGTGATCGCTGGCAAAACAGGCTCCGGCAAGACCACTTTCGCCCGCTCACTGATTAACGAAGTGCCCTCGAGCGAACGCTTGATCACGATCGAGGATGTCCACGAGCTGCACCTTCCCAATCATCCGAACCGAGTCCATATGCTCTATGGCTACGGCACGGGGCGCATTTCGGCCGATGCCTGCATCGCCGCGTGCATGCGGATGTCGCCCGACAGGCTTTTCCTGGCCGAGCTTCGCGGCGACGAAGCCTGGGAATATCTCATGGCGCTCAATACAGGTCATCCCGGCTCGATCACGACGACCCATGCCAATAGTGCCTCCGCGACATTCGAGCGCATCGCCTTGCTCGTCAAGAAGTCACCGACCGGTCGCCAGATCGACATCGACATCATTCGGCAGGTCTTGTACAGCACGATCGACGTTGTGCTGTATTTCGCGAACTGGCAGCTCGTTGAAGTTTTCTACGACCCCATTTTCGCGCGCAGGCCCACGCAATAATCAAGGAATAGCCATGTCACGAACCGACGATGCCTACGGCATCATGCAGAAAATCTATCTCGCCGGCATGCGGGCCGGCGACGACAAACACCAAATCGCCCGCAACATCGACAGAGCCTATCCATGGGGAGAGCGCACCCGATGGCCCTACAAAGCCTGGCTCAAAGCGCGGCGACAATTTTTCACTGTCCATGGCTTGCCGGGACTGCGCCGGACTAAAGAAATTGCCAGGGTGGATCCTTCACCCTATACGCCCGCGTCCATGCTGAGCTGACCTGGTCAGTCTCTGCACCCCTTCCCTGTTTTTCTCAAGAGTTCGCAATGAGCGTAGAAGCCGTCCGCTGGGCAATCAAGCAGCCTGTTACCCGTTCAAGTTCAAAGTTCATTCTGGTCATCTTGGCCAACTGCGTGAATGCTGATGAAGGTGATTCTCTCGCATTTGCCTCGGCTGCCTATTTGGCAGAGGCTACCGCAATGGACCGTAAAACGGTGCTCACTGCCATACAGCGCCTGGAGGCTGACGGCTACATCGAGGACACCGGAGAGCGGCGCGGGCGTACCAAGCAAGTCATCGTCTGGCGCTTGACAGCACCAAAGACGGCCGCGCCAGTAGCTGAATCACAGACGGCGTCGCCACCAGTTCAGGAGATGCCTGCGGCTGGTCAAGGAACACTGCTTGAGCTGCCCGAGGAACCCGCCCGCGCGGCACGCTATGCGAGACGGTCCCAAAAACGGGACACTTCGACAAAGCTGGCGACTGGCGGCGTTCCGGAGAGCACTCGCATTCCGGAAGACTGGATCCTACCGCCCGAATGGCGTGCCTGGACCCGAACGGAACGACCAAACTGGTCTGACGAAGACATCACCCGAATATCCCTGAACTTCCACGACAACTGGCGCAGCGAGGGATCCGCGAAAGCCTTTAAACCGGACTGGTTTGCGGCGTGGCGCATCTGGATCAGAAAGGAACATGACCCGCGTCCAGCCCAGAAATTGCAGTTTGGCAGCACTGCCATGAGCCCCGAAGACTATGCCGCAATCGGCGCCAGAATACGGGCCGAAGCGCAACAAGCCGGTTGGGTGCCTTTCCGTCAAGATATCGTCGATATCGTGGCCAAGGGTGAGATGACAGGCCTCTTTAGTTATCCACAAGCAGTCCCAAAATCGGTACCGGTACCACATTAGGAAACGGTCCCGTTTTTCCCATCAAACGGTACCGTTTTTCCCTTTATACAGTCCCGTTTTTCCGCGTATACAGTCCCAAAAACGGGATACGGAAAGGGTATTAAAAGGTATTAAAAGGTTTTGAAAAGGGAGACGCGCGCGAAGCCAGCGCTCCCCGCGCAACCCAAAACCCGCCTACCCTCCGGTCGCTGCGCTCCCTTCGCCCCGCCGCCGATGGCGTCGGCCTGATATCAAAAGCTGGCCTGCGGCCAGAATGCTCGACGAGCGCGGCAAGCCGCGCCCTCTTGCAGCGACCTTCTGAGGCCCGATCCGATCGGCCCGATGGCATTCGCCCTCGGCCTGCCCGCAAGCGGGCACCCCACAGGGGCATTCGGACCCGGGTACCGCCGCCAGCGGCTTGGCTGCGCCAAACCGTCGGCGACGCCGGGCGCGCGTGCGCGCCGGGCCTGTCAATCCTTCAGCCTGCCAAGGCCGCCTGTTCAGCAGTGGACATGCGGCATGCCAGCGCCTACGCCCGTGCACTGCCCTCGGCCTACGTCAGGCCAACCCCATTTCCTTTTTTTGCTGGAGATCATCATGTCAGATGACGATTTCGGCCGCCTGAGCGCGCTGCTCGACGCGGTATCGGAACTGAAGCAACGCCCGCACCTGTCTTCCCGAGCGAAAACGCTATTCGCTGGCGCTCTGAGCGGTTATCCGATTGAAGTCATCGAGAACGCCGTCCTGGCGCATTTGCGCGACGTCGCCGCCGGCGCATTCACCACGCCTTTGCAACCCGCGCATGTGGTGGCGCAGATCGAAGCCCTACACACTGCAGACGCCCGCCCCGAAGCCGACGAGGCCTGGGCCATCGCGCTTGCCGCCTTCGATGAAATGCAAACGGTCGTGTGGACGGCAGAGATCGCCGAAGCAGCCGGCGTCGCGCGTGCGCTCCTTGCCGTCGGCGACACGACGGGCGCCAGGCTTGCATTCCGCACTGCGTACATCCGGTTAGTTACTGCAGCGAGGGCTCGGCGGGAACCCCTGCGCTGGTTCCCCTCGCTTGGCCGAGACCGAACGTTGCAACACGCCGCCTTGACCGAAGCGGCTCGCGTGGGTCGGCTGACCGAACACCATTCGAAGCGACTGCTGGCAGCCCCAGTGCCGGCCGGAAACCCATTGCTGCCTGGTCCAAGCTCGGAAGAAATCTCTTGTCCCGCGGCCGATGCTCAGCTCAAGCGCTTGCAAGCCTTGTCCCAGGACATGCTGAACCGATGGCGCCGTACACGGCGGATCCATCGACAGAAGGGGGCTCGATGACGACCGATGCCGACGATCTGCGCCGCGCCCTGGAGCATATGCCGGTCAGCAGCCCCAGCCGGCGGCTGCGCGCGCTCCTGCCGGTGATCGACCAGCGCATTCGAGATGGCGTGTCGCACATCGCCATCGTCGAGGCCCTGGCCAGCCATGGCATCGCCATGTCGCTGGAAACCTTTCGCAAGCGGCTGTACCGGTGGCGCAAGGCGCAAGACCAGGACCGCGGCTCCAGCTCTCGCACCATCCCCTCATCGTCGCCCGGCCGCACGCCTCTACCGCCACCTGGCCACTCTATCCGCAACAAATCCGACCTCATTGCCATGAGGTCGGCCGAGATTGATCTTGATGAACTCGCCCGCTTGGGCAAAAACAAGGAGTAACCCCATGAAAGTCGCAGTCTTGAACTATTCCGGCTCCGTTGGCAAAACGACTATCGCGTCGCATCTGCTCGCGCCTCGCATGAACGATGCGCCGATTTACGCAGTGGAAACCACCAACGAAACCGCAGCCGACCTCGGCCTGGACATCGAACAGATGCGTGGCGATCAGTTCGGGCGCTTGTACAAGAGCCTCGTGACCCTAGACGACGCCATCGTCGACATTGGCGCATCCAACATCGAAGAATTCCTGGATCGCATCGTCAAGTTTGAGGACTCGCACGAAGAATTGGACTATTTCGTCGTGCCGGTGATCAACACGGGCAAGGCGCAGCGCGAGTCCATCAAGACTATCGCTGCATTGGCCGGCGTAGGTGTACCGGCCAACAAGATTCGCGTGGTGTTCAACCGCGTTGACAGCGATGTGGCGGACGAGTTCGCCGCCCTGTTCGGCTATGCCAAGACTGCGAAGTCCTTTGTTCTGAATCCCCAGGCCTGCATCTTCGAGAACGAGGTCTTCGATCTGCTGTCGGCTAAACGGCTGACCATTGCAACATTGCTTGCTGACGACACGGATTACCGCGCCCTGCTTCGGTCGATGGACCGCTCCGATACGCGCCAGATGAGCCACTACACCGACATGTTGGCCGTAAAGTCCCTGGCGCGGCCCGTAAGCCGGCAGATGGACGCTGTATTTGAGTCCTTGTTTCAGTGAGCCAGCCCATGGACGCGCGCTCGAAACTCGACATTCTCTACGCGGAAATTCTAGGCGACGTCGAATCCCTGACGGCGCGCCTCGAGGCCGTGAGCCGCGAAGTGGCCGACGCTACGGCAGCACTCGATCGCGCTCCAGGGCAAATTCGAACCGCTGTCCAACAAGCCGGCCCACATATGGCGGAAGAGCTGCGGCGAGCATCGGCTACAGCCCAGCAGGATCTGTCGCAAACGACTCACGACCTAGGCACCAACGCAGCATCGATCCAGCGGGCGGCGACTCGAACCGCTCGCCTATGCCTGGTCATCGGCATGGCTAGCGGTGCTGTCGGCGGCGCCTTAGCTGGGCTCGCGCTGGGCACCTTCCTCTTCTGAATCCCGGCGGCAGGAATGTCGCCACTTATTTGAAATCGACATGGCCCCAGATACTCGCCGACGCATTTCGGCGCTAGCTTTCCTATTCCTGCCTCTCGGCGCCTGGCTCGCTACCGGGCACTACTTGGGTGTGATCTCCCGCTCCACCTTCACCATTGAGCGCTTGACCTGGCTCAGTGTCGCGACGCCACGGCATCCGTTGCTCATCGGCTCCCTGGTGATGGGGGTGCTGCTGGCCATGCTGATCACTGCCGCCCTGCGCTGGCGCCAGCGTACGAATGACTTCGCTGGCGCACCGTACAAACGCTTCGTGCGCGGCACCCAAGTGGTTGGCAAAGACAAGCTGGTAAAGATGTGTACCGAGCCCAAGGAGCAGCTTTCCATCGCGGGAATTCCGATGCCCACGGAGATCGAAACGCTGCACCTCTTGATCGCCGGCGCAACGGGCTCCGGAAAGTCGGTCCTGCTACGCGAACTCACCTACAGCGCGCGTAAGCGCGGGGATCGAATGTTTGTTGTTGATCCCAATGGTGACTTGCTGAGCCGATTCGGCCGCCCTGGTGACGTGATTCTCAACCCATACGATGAGCGAACCGCCGGATGGTCATTCTTCAACGAGATCCGGGCCGACTATGACTGGCATCGATTCGCATACTCGATGGTGCCCCTTGGCAATGATGCCAATGCGGAAGAGTGGAATGGCTTCGGCCGGCTGCTTCTGCGCGAAACCGCCAAGAAGCTCGCGTTGATGGGTAACCCATCGATCCATGAGCTATTCCGGTGGTGCACCATTGCCGGGCCTGAAGACCTGCGGGCATTCCTGACGGGCACGCTGGCCGAATCCCTATTCGTGGGCTCGTCCGAAGCCAGCAAAGCCCTATCCAGCGCGCGCTTTGTGTTGAGCAACAAGCTGAGCGAGCACTTGAGCATGCCCGACGGCGCGTTCAGCATCCGGGATTGGATGGCAGACCCCAACGGGGGAAGCCTCTTTGTTACCTGGCGCGAAGACATGGCCAAAGCCATGAAGCCCCTGGTTTCGACCTGGACCGACGTCTTTTGCACGTCCATTCTTTCCCTTCCCGAAGGGGCGACTTGCCGGACCCGGACGGGCCGGTCACGGCGACGAACTCGCCTCGCTGGACAAGCTGCCGAGCCTGCAAGACGTCCTGACCAAGGGCCGGAAATCTGGCTTGTTTACCGTGGCTGGCTTGCAAACCACGTCGCAGCTGGCCGACATCTATGGCGAAAAACAAGCCCAGACCCTACGGGCTTCCTTCCGTTCACTCGTCGTTCTAGGCGGGGCCAAAACCGACCCCCAGACGGCCGAGGACATGAGCAAGAGCCTGGGCGAACACGAGGTAGAACGTGAGGACTACAGCGAAAACTTTGGCGTGAAAAGCGGGAGTGTGAACGCGCGCATCGCTCGCACCCGGGAGCGCGTCGTGACGCCCGCCGAAATTGCTTCACTCCCTCACCTGACCGGCTATGTCGCCTTCGCCGGGGACCGCCCAATCACCCGCGTCACCCTCAAACCAATCAACTTTCGCCAGCACACTGCCCGGTTCCGCGAAGCCAGCACATTTTCGCGAGCTGCCGCCTTGGGCTCAGCGTCCATGCCTACGTCTTCGTGATTCACTATGCTGAAAATCAGTGTCCTTCTGCGGCACGCGGCCGCGCGCGCATCTCACTACTATTCCGACCAGTCCGATGATTACTACGCCAAGGAAGGCGCCTCACAGTGGCAAGGGGAAGGCGCCAGCCGCTTAGGTTTGGATGGTGAAGTGGATCCAAAGCGATTCACAACGCTATTGCGAGGTGAAATTGGTCCAGGCATGTCAATGTCCCGTTCCTCGCGAAACGACCAGAATGCGCGTGCCGGTCTGGACTTCACTTTTTCCGCGCCCAAGAGCGTCACGCTGCAGGCGCTGCTGGGTAAAGATCGTGCCGTCATTGATGCCCACGATCATGCCGTAGCCAAAGCGCTGCAGGCGGTCGAAGGCCTGGCCAGGTCGCGCAAGAAGGTGCAAGGCAAGAGTTTTGTTGAAAGTACCGGCAATCTCGTTATCGCCAAGTTCCGGCATGAGACTGCCCGCCCTATCCCGGGCGCACCGCCGGACCCGCAATTGCATACGCATGCGATCGTGCTCAACATGACCCAGCGCGAGGACGGTGCCTGGCGTGCCTTGGACAACACGGCCCTCTTCGAGATGAAGCAATACGTTGATACTGTCTATCTCTCGGAAATGGCTGGGGCATTGCGCCAGGCCGGATATGACCTCCAATTCAACAAGGATGGCAGCTTCGACCTGGCCCATATCTCCCGGGAACAGATTGAGGGATTCAGCAAACGCAGCCAACAGATGGAAGCTGCATTGGCCGACCGCGGACTGAACCGCTCCACAGCTACGGCAGAGGAAAAACAACGGATCATCCTCAAGACCCGACGGCGGAAAGACACTGAGCTTAGCCGCGAAGAACTGCAAATCCACTGGAAAAAACAGGCTGACGAACTGGGGATCGACTTTGGCAAGCCCAGCCGCCAGATCGATGGACGCTCACAGCCTGGGAAGGCTCCACTTGATCACCTGGGGCATGATCGACCCGCTCCGGAGAAAGGCCCGTCGCTTGCGCCCTCTCGGCCGGCACGGCCAAACCACCCTTCAGATCCAACGGTATCGCGCCCTTTGCAGCCAGAACTTACCGACAACGGGCCAGTCGCCATCATCACTCCCGCCATGAAAGCAGCAGACATCGCCCTGCGGTGGGCCATTGCCCATATGACTGAACGGGAATCGGTGATGTCTGGCACTTTGCTGCGTACGCACGCGCTGTCACACGCATCCGGGTTGGCGCAGGCACATGATATTGATGCGGCAATTAAACGCTACATCGAACGCGGCCGACTTCTGGAAGGAGACCCGCTGTATCAGCCCGCGACTGCAAAGCCGGAGGACAAGGTACTGACGCGCGCAGAATGGATCGCCGGGCTTACCCAATCCGGTCGACGCTCCATTGAACAAGCGCAACAGCATGTAGACCGGGCCATTGTCTCGGGCGCACTTGTCCAAAACGGGACACGCTACACCACCGCGGTGGCGCTCGAGCGCGAGCAAAGCATATTGCGGGTGGAAGCTCGCGGCCGTGGCCAGGTCGTGCCAATCATGAGCAAGGAGCTCAGTACCGAATCGCTGGCCAGCGCCACGCTGAACGCCGGGCAGCTCGCAGCGAGCGAACTCATGCTGACGACCGGTGATCGCGTGGTAGGCGTTCAGGGTCTAGCCGGGACCGGTAAATCCCACATGCTCGAAGCGGTCACAAAGGTGATCACCGAGGAAGGCTATACGGTGCGCACCGTCGCATCGTATGGCACCCAGGTGCGCGCTCTACGCGAACTGGGGGTTGAGTCCAACACCATCGCATCCATGCTGGCGGCCACCACGCGCGGGCGCTTCACGCTGGATGAGAAAACGGTGCTGATTGTGGACGAAGCTGGCGTCGTACCCACGCGTCTAATGGAAAAACTACTGCAAGCCGCCGAGAAGGCCAATACCCGCGTCGTTCTGCTCGGAGACACCGCCCAAACAAAAGCCATCGAGGCGGGTCGACCATTCCACCAGTTGCAGGCGGCCGGCATGGCCACGGCCACAATGGATGAAATACAACGGCAACGGGACCCCCAACTGAAGAAAGCGGTGGAGCTGGCGGCGATTGGAGAGGGGGCCGAGTCGTTAAGCCAAATCACCACGATCGAGGAGGTCCCCGAGGCGAGAGAACGGCATGCAGCCGTTGCACAAGCCTATGCCAGGTTGCCGGCGGCGGAGCGCGACGACACGCTTATTGTCACGGGCACGAATGAATCACGCCAGGAGATCAACAACCTGGTGCGTCAGGAGTTGGGAACCGATGGCCAAGGACACGTCTACGATCTGCTCACGCGCCGGGATACCACTCAGGCTGAGCGTAGACATGCGCGTTATTACGTGGACGGTGACATTATCCAGCCCGAGCGCAACTATAAATGTGGCCTCGCGCGGGGCGAGCTGTACACCATTACCGATCGCGGGCCAGGAAACCTCTTGACGGTGGAGGATCAAAATGGCCAGAAGCTGAGCTTCAATCCGTCCCGGGTTCGCCGAATCTCGGTTTACGAACCTACGGTTCAAGAGTTAGCCCCAGGAGACTGGGTGCGCGTCACGCGCAACGACGCCGAGCGCGACCTGAGCAACGGAAGTCGATTCCAGGTGGTGGCAAGCACTGCAGATGAGCTCACCCTCGCTGCAGGTGATCGACAGATCGTGCTACCTCGCTCGGAGCGGCTACACCTTGACCTGGCCTATGCAACCACTGTTCATAGCGCGCAGGGCCTCACATCGGAACGGGTGATCATCAATGCTGATAGCCATAGCCGTACAACCAAGGAGGATGTCTACTATGTGGCAATTTCGCGCGCGCGCCGAACTGCCGATATCTATACCGACAATCGCGACAAGCTTCCGGCCGCGATCGAGCGTGATGCGAGCAAGACAGCTGCACTTGACATCACGCACCCCTCCTACAGTCGACCCTTTATCGGTGGATCAACAGCAGTCTCGCAGGGCTCGCGTGGAACCTCTCGTGTCCCAACACATAGCATTGAGAACCGTGTCCAACTCAGCGACTCTGCACTTGAACGGCCGTAACAATAGAGTCACGAAGTGGTAGTAACACCCCGCAGCAGAGAAGGCTCTACACAGCGGAAAGGCGCGTACGCCGTCTCCTCGACCGCTCGGCAGCGCGGCTGTCGAGCGGCGATGAATTGCACCGCCTCCATCTCGCCTGTGAGGGCTACCTCGCCGCTCGCGTTCAGCATGGATCTATCACTTACCTTGTGGCCTCCAACGAATGCACGGCTCCTTCGATGTGCACTCAACGTTCAGCAGCATGATTAGTTTTTTATCTAATATCACAGGTGAGCACGGCCAGCGCGCCCCACAGGTAGCCGGTGAACGGCTTGCGTGTCCCTGTCGGCAGGGTGGCCAACTACGCTTCCAGCTCGGCCAACGCTTCGCCCCGGCGTTCGACGAACTGGCGCAGCATGGCTTGCTGCGCTGCGGCCTGGTCGCCGTCCGTCGTATCGAGTGCCCGGCACAACCGCGCCAGCGCATCGAGGCCGATGCCCGCCTCGAAGGCCGCGCGCACGAAGCAGAGACGCTGCAAGGCCGCTTCGTCGAACAGACCGTAGCCGCTTGGGGTGCACGCCACCGGCCGCAGCAATCCGCGCAGCAGGTAGCCGCGCACGATATGCAGCTCACTCCGGCATCAAGGACCAATCGGGACACCGTGTAGGCGTTCATCGAACACCTCCTTTTTCCTCATCCGGCGCAGCAAGAAAGCTGCTTCACATCCTTGTTGAAGGTCTGCGCCGCGAGCTTCAGCCCCTCGACCATCGTCAGGTAGGGGAACAACTGGTCGGCCAGTTCCTGCACCGTCATGCGGTTGCGAATCGCCAGCGCTGCCGTCTGGATCAGCTCGCCGGCTTCCGCCGCGACCGCTTGCACGCCGATCAAGCGCCCGCTGCCAGCATCGGCCACCAGCTTGATGAAGCCGCGCGTATCGAAGTTCACCAGCGCGCGCGGCACGTTGTCCAGTGTCAGCGTGCGGCTGTCGGTCTCGACGCCGTCGTGGTGCGCTTCCGCTTCGCTGTAACCCACGGTCGCCACTTGCGGGTCGGTGAACACCACGGCCGGCATCGCAGTCAGGTTCAGGGTCGCGTCGCCTCCCGTCATGTTGATCGCCGCACGGGTGCCGGCCGCTGCCGCCACATAGACGAACTGCGGTTGATCGGTACAGTCGCCGGCCGAGTAGATGTTCGGGCTGCTCGTGCGCATTCCTTGGTCGATGACGATGGCGCCTTGCGCATTGACGGCAACGCCCGCCGCTCCTAGATCCAGGCTGCGCGTGTTCGGCGCGCGGCCGGTAGCGACCAGTAGCTTGTCGGCGCGTATTTCGCCGTGCCCCGTGGTCAGCACGAATTCGCCGCCTTCATGCGCGACCTGGCTGGCCTGCGTATGATCCAGTACCTCGATGCCCTCCATGCGAAACGTGGCCGTGACAGCTTCGCCGATGGCCGGGTCTTCGCGGAAGAACAGTGTGCTGCGTGCCAGGATCGTTACCTTGCTGCCGAGTCGGGCAAAGGCTTGCGCCAGTTCCAACGCCACCACCGATGAGCCGATCACGGCCAGGCGTTCGGGAATCGTGTCGCTGACCAGTGCTTCAGTGGAAGTCCAGTAGGGTGACTCTTTCAAGCCTGGAATCGGCGGCACGGCCGGACTGGCGCCCGTGGCAACCAGGCAACGATCGAAGGCCACGGCGCGCTCGCTACCATCGTTCAAACGAACGACAAGGCTCTGGCCGTCCTTGAAACGCGCTTCGCCGTGCAGAACGGTGATGGCCGGATTGCTGTCCAGGATGCCCTCGTACTTGGCGTGACGCAGTTCGTCGACGCGCGCCTGCTGCTGGGCCAGTAACCGCTCGCGCAAGATCGCTGGCGGTGTGGGCGGCATGCCGCCATCGAACGGGCTTTCGCGGCGCAGGTGGGCGACGTGGGCGGCGCGAATCATGATCTTGGATGGCACGCAGCCGACATTGACGCAGGTGCCGCCGATAGTGCTGCGCTCGATCAGCGTGACATGTGCGCCTTGTTCGACGGCCTTCAGCGCTGCCGCCATCGCGGCCCCACCGCTGCCAAGGACGGCCACCTGCAACGGGTGTTCATTGCCACAGTGCTGATCGGCGGCCCCAATCCAGCCGCGCACCTTGTGGAGCAGTCCGGTGCGGCTGTCCGCCGTCGGCGTGTCGGCAAGCGTTGCCTTGTAGCCCAGTCCGGCCACGGCGGCAGTCAGCGCATCCGGTGACGTGCCCGGCGCGATGGTGAGCTGTGCTATGCCCTTCGAATAGGACACTAGCGCCGACTGCACGCCAGGCACATTCTCCAGTGCTACCCTGACGTGCGCCGCGCATGAGTCGCACGTCATGCCAGTGATTTTTAGATGGGTCATGCAACAACTCCTATGTTTTCAGATTGGCGACGGCCTGGACGGTTATATCCGCGCCGGGTAGGCTCACTGCTTGGCGCTGGACGGATAACCCGCATCCCCGGTGGCCTTGGTCAGCTTCTGCACGCTGGTTTTGGCATCATCGAAGGTAACAACCGCTTCGCGCGTCTCGAAGGTCACGTCAACCTTGCTGACGCCTTCGACGTTGGAAACCGCCTTCTTGACGGTGATCGGGCAGGCGGAGCAGGTCATGCCCGGTACGGACAGCGTGACGGTCTGGGTAGCGGCCCACACGGGGGCAACAACAGCGGCGAGGGCAAGGGAGGCAAACAGTTTCTTCATGGCGAACTCCGATCAGTAGAAAAATGGCATGACATAGGGAAATCCGAGCGCGACCAGAACCAGCACGGCCACGACCCAGAAAATGAGCTTGTAAGCCGCTCGCACTTGGGGAATCGCGCAGACCTCCCCCGATTTGCAGGCTTGCACAGGGCGGTAGATGCGCCGCCAGGCAAAGCACAACGCGACCAACGCTGCGCCGATGAAAATCGGGCGGTACGGCTCCAACACGGTCAGGTTGCCGATCCATGCCCCGCTGAATCCCAAGGCGAGCAGAACCAGCGGCCCGAGGCAGCAGGCCGAGGCAAGGATGGCGGCCAGCCCGCCAGTGAAGAGCGCGCCGCGTCCGGTTTGTGGTTCAGACATACGCTTGTCCTTTCGAATTTGGATTAGATAGCGTAACCTTACTTCCGTACCTATGTACGGGGTCAAGCGGTATGGAAAACAATTTTGAAAATCTGACTATTGGCATTTTTGCCAAGGCCGCCGGGGTCAACGTGGAGACCATCCGGTTCTATCAGCGCAAGGGCTTGTTGCCCGAGCCGGACAAGCCCTATGGCAGCATCCGCCGCTATGGCGAGGCGGATGTAACGCGGGTGC
>JBEBRS010000056.1:0-14915 GCA_040394705.1 Leadbetterella byssophila | reverse complement strand
GGTATTCGGAATAACATCCTGAGCTCACCCGCCCGCATACCAGGTCTATTTCTCCTGAGAAAGGAAGATCAGGGTTCGAACAAAAATCCACCATCTGCACCGCTACCTGCTTTCAAGGTGAGTTTCCTTAAAAGGCCATGATTTTTAAGCGTGGGTTTAACGTACTCTTTCTTTACTTTCATCACACGAATTGTTTAAATTTTCAACTTATATCAAAATCGCACTTCCTGCTTTTCAATCTTCACCGGCACGACCAGGATATTATTTTTCCGGTTCTTTTCCCGGTATTGCCGGGTCGGGTCTACCTCCAATTCCAGAAAATAATCACCGGAAGGCAAACCTTTAGGGAGGTCAATATGCTGACCTTCGAAATGCATACCGTACGCGTCATAGGCCCCTACGCTGATCCCGGTCCGGGTACCGGGCGTATTGCAGTCTACATAGCGCCCCATCCCATAGTTAGGCAATGTTTTGAGACCGTAGTTTACCCCGTCTACCGTGCAAAGCCCGGTACTTTCATGGCAAATACCGGAATCAAACAGGCAAAAGCTGATTTTCCGTCCTGTAGCCACCCTGGCCACTACTTTCCGTTTCCGACCCTCCTTTTTTACCAGGCGAAACTCCACCCAGTCGTCGTTATGGTAATGCCGGTGTCCGGGGAGGTCCTCAAAGTAATTGGTTCCTGCCATCCGGTCTTTGTACACAATGCGGCCGCCCTCTTTCCGGTAAATCCTCTGGAAGACGTGCTGGCGTGCGTGTGTACCATCGGCACAAATCACCGACGAATCAGCCACCTGGGTGTTATCGCAATACCAAAGGTTCTTCCCGTAGGTCTCTATGGGCCCGTCTCCCAGATTGGCTATGGCTACGGCAAACCGCAACTGCCCGGGATAAATCGGGTGGTCATAGGCATATTCCAACACTTGTCCTGACGTATAGGAGGGCAAAACCACCAAGTCAGGCAACAATTCACAGTCTTCTTTCCCGTTCGGGCATTTACACGGCGTACCGTCTGC
The DNA here is from genome assembly GCA_040394705.1 of Leadbetterella byssophila. Classification (GTDB taxonomy): domain Bacteria; phylum Bacteroidota; class Bacteroidia; order Cytophagales; family Spirosomataceae; genus Leadbetterella; species Leadbetterella byssophila_B. The sequence goes on along the minus strand of JBEBRS010000056.1, from coordinate 13,899 downwards.
GAGCGTACAGGGACGATAATCAGGCATAGGCACCGGGTCAGACTCAAAAACCAGGTTTAACCCCAGCATTCTTCCTTCCTTTTCCCGCATTAAGTCTTGTACCAACAGAAACCAGGTGCCGTTGGGGTTCTGTCCATTGTTCAGAAACTCCATGCGGCCGTCGGGAATAAACTCCCCGGTAAAAGGGGCCTGGCCCTGATATACAAACCCCGAGTGACCGTCGGCCCGAAAACAGGTATTGTAATACCCGGCCCCTTCGTCTCCCCCGTTACGATTGGTCAACCAGATACCGGTGCCGTCAGGGCTGACCAGCTCTATTTTCAGATCAGCCACCCGGGGATGAAAGATATCCAGGCATACTTTGGCCAGCCCGAACTTCCCGTCAATTTTTTCGGGAAGGCCGTCTACCTGTACAGCGAAGGAATCTACCCGGTGTACGGGCTGTACATCCGAGATGTTTCCGACCTGTCCGTAAAACACCTGTCCCATCCCAGCCAGGGAGGTAAAGAAAAGGAAAAAGAAAAATTTCACTATTTATTGATCACCACATTGTGTACCTGCATGCTGCCGTTCTGATAAATCAGGCGGACCAGGTAAGTACCTGCAGGCAGGTCTGACACATCGATACCGTTAAAGTTAAAAGACTGCACGGATTTCATCACCTTACCGCTTTTGTCGTAGATGTACACCCTTTCTACCTGCTCCGCGTCTTTTACAAAGAGGGTTCCCTGAGTAGGGTTAGGATATACTACACCCACGGTACCGGCAGCCACATTAAGGAATACACTACGGGCTGAAGAATACTCATAAGAGCCGTCGATATCCACTATTTTCAGGCGGTAATACCAGATTCCCTGTCCTACATTTTCGTCTGTAAAGGCATAATTCACCACACTATAGGTGTTGCCGGAAGCATCTATCCCGCCCACCTGCGTCCAATTCCGCATATCGCTGCTTCTTTCTACGATAAACCGGCCGCTGTTTACCTCTTCACTGGTAGCCCATTCTACCGTGGCTCCTGTACCTTCTGCCCGCACATAAATATGCGTCAACTTTACAGGTAGAGGATTTTGAGAGGGGATATCGTAATCATTATTCCCGGGGTTAGAGGGCGTATTGGTATTAAAATCGTTATTTGGTGTTTCCCGGATATAGACTGTAGGCCTGCAAGAAGGGTCAGACGCCGAAGGCCTTACCCCTCCGTCACCACTTACACTACCGGTAGAAGCCACCAGGGTGCCTCCGCCTACTACAAGCTTATTGATTTGAATGTTTCCGTCTACTATAAGCTGACCGCCACAGGTATTCCGTACTTCACCCCCTACCGTAGTCGGCCCGGTAATTTTAATAGTACCCGTATTTTCAAAAAAGAGGGTACCCTTATCACCGATCAAAAATTCACAAGCAGGAAGATTAGGATAGCCTGGTGTAGAAGGGTCTACCACGCCACACAGCGTTTCAATTTCACCCTGGTTAACAAGCCCTCCGTGTTGATACCATTTGCCGTTAACGGTCAGCTTACCTCCTGCCTGATTGGTAAAATAGTTGGTTTCAGCAGTCTCCAGCTCATTAACTGTAATCTGACCGGCGTTATTTACTTCGGTGTTATGAAATTTCAGTTTAGAACCCGTAGACACAATACTTCCGCCCGCCTGTACATTGACAATTGCGGCACCAATGGTCACTTCCGACGTATTCGTTATGCTCAAAGTACCGCTTACCACGATCGTTAAAGTTTTACCGTTTACATTGAGATTCGTACCGGTATACTCCCAGGTAGATCCTGCAGGAATACAGATGACATTGGCGGTACCGTTAATGTTTTGGGGAGAAAAAGTAGAGCCGTCGGGTACACAGACTACAGTATTGTTAAAATCCATGGTGCCACTCATAGGAGCAGCCGTACATCCTGTACAATCCTGGGCGCTTGACCCCGTCAAAAGGGCCAGTTGAAGACCCGCTGCAAGCAAAAATGTGTAAAGTAGTTTCATATCCGGTTTAATTTGTTAATACTCCCCCTGAAGGAGCACATGGCTGCCCTCGTTTCCCAAAAGGAAAGGGATAAACAAAATTAAAGAAAGGGGATACCGGCCCCAAAGGAGCCGGATTCGGATACTACATTTATGCTATGCTTTTTCGGCAGTTTACTACAAAAGGGTGTACTTATTCACCCAGTTTCAGACAATCTTCCAGGGTCAGCTCCTCGGGTACTGTGCCTTTGGGAATTTTCACGTTTCGTTTCCCGATCTGGATATAGGGGCCATAGCGCCCGTTCAATACCTTGACTTTATCGTTTTCCGGGAATTCTTTGATCACTTTCTTGGCGGCTTCTTTTTTACCGTTTTGGATGATCTCCACCACACGGGCATCGTCTATGGTCAGGGGATCCTCGGTTTTAGGAATATTGAAATAGGTGGCTCCCCACTTCACATACGGCCCAAACCGGCCTTTCCCGATCAGCACGGCTTGTCCTTCATACGGTGCCATATCCCGGGGCAGAGAGCCCTCCGCCACTTTGGCTTCAATAAGGGCTATGGCCCGTTCTTTGGTGACGGTCAAAGGGTCTTCGCCCTTATCCAGGTTATAGAATTTCCCGTTGTACAACACGTAAGGACCGTAGCGGCCTTCGTTCACCACCAGGGGGTGGCCTTCGTGCAGACCCAGTTCGAGAGGGAGTTTCGGTCCTTTCAAAACGGCCAGGGCTTCTTCGTAGGTCAGGCTGGAAATCAGCGTTCCCTTCTTCAAAGAAACAAAAACGGGCTTTTCCTCGTCTGTCGCCTCCCCGATCTGGAGGTAGGGCCCAAAACGGCCCACTTTGGCAAAAAGCTTTTTCCCGCTATCCGGGTCAATGCCCAGCTCATTGGAGCTGGTAGCGGAAGACGCACCCTCGGCGGCCTGCTCCACTTTGGTATGGAAGTCGGCGTAGAAGTCTTTGATCATCTTTTGCCAGGAAACCTTTCCTTCGGCCACATCGTCAAACTCATCTTCTACATCCGCGGTGAATTTATAATCGAGAATCTCGCTGAAGTTCTCCACCAGGTAATCGTTCACGATCATCCCCAGGTTGGTGGGGAAAAGTTTGGCTTTTTCACTTCCGTAGGTTTCGGTTTTTTCGTCGGAAGTCACCGCACCGTCTTTCAATACTAACTCACGGTAGGTTCTGGTCAGGCCGGGCCGGTCTTCTTTCACCACGTATTCCCGCTTGATTATGGTAGAAATGGTGGGTGCGTAGGTAGAAGGACGCCCTATGCCCAGCTCTTCCAGTTTCTTCACCAGGCTGGCCTCGGTATAACGTGCGGGCGGGCGACTGAAGCGCTCGGTGGCTTTCATCTGCAACAATTCCAGTGCCTGACCTACATTCAAAGGCGGAAGCATGTCTTTGTTTTCTTCGTCTTCCTCGTCATTTCCTTCCAGGTACACTTTAAGGAAGCCTTCAAACTTGATGACTTCACCGGAAGCGGTAAGTTCTTCCGGACGGGTGGAAATACCGATTTTGGCGATGGTTCGCTCAATCTGCGCTTCGGCCATCTGGGAAGCAATGGCCCGTTTCCAGATGAGGTCGTAAAGACGCTTTTCGTTGCGGTCGGCTCCCGCGGCACTTACCGAAAAATCGGTAGGGCGAATGGCTTCGTGGGCCTCCTGGGCGGCTTTGTCCTTGGTACGAAAGACCCTGGGTTTAGAAAATTTCTCTCCGTAGGCATGTATAATCTGCGCCTTGGCGCCTTCCACCGCCTCCGCCGAGAGGTTAGTGGAGTCCGTACGCATATAAGTAATCTTTCCGGATTCATACAGACGCTGCGCCAAGGTCATGGTTTGCTGCACCGAAAAGCTCAGCTTCCGGGAGGCCTCCTGCTGGAGGGTGGAAGTGGTAAACGGCGCCGCCGGACTTTTCGTAGCAGGTTTGACTTCAAGACCGGCAATGGTGTAGCCGGCCGGCAGGCAGTCGTTCAGGAATTTCTCCGCGTCATCCCGGGTTTCAAAGTTTTTAGACAGCTCGGCCGACAGAGTCTTTCCGTTTCCTACATGAAAATCGGCCTGGATTTTATAAGAAGAAACCACCTGGAAATTCTCAATTTCCCGTTCTCTTTCCACCACAATCCGGACAGTAACCGACTGCACCCGCCCCGCAGAGAGGTTTTTACGGTCTCCGGCACGGATCTTACGCCAAAGCACGGGCGACAACTGGAAACCTACCAGGCGGTCCAGAATACGCCGGGCCTGCTGGGCATTGACCAGGTCAAGATCAATGGTTCTCGGATTCTCTATGGCTTTACCGATGGCGTTTTTGGTGATCTCCCGGAATACAATGCGCTTGGTATCGCCTTGAAGGCCCAGCGCCTCTTTAAGGTGCCAGGAAATGGCTTCCCCTTCCCGGTCATCATCCGTGGCCAGCCATACTTCCTTATCTTTCGCCTCTTTTTTCAGTTCGTTCACCACCTTCACTTTATCGGCGGAAACCTTATAGGTAGGCGCAAAATCTTTCTCTATATCTACACCCAACTCCTTTTCGGGCAAATCACGGATATGGCCGAAACTGGACTTGACAATAAAATCTTTTCCAAGATATCCTTCAATGGTCTTAGCTTTTGCAGGGGATTCTACGATTACGAGGTTTTTTGACATGTATGCTTTAAAAGTTGGCGCAAAATAAAGGATAGTTCACCTAAATATTTTATAAAAATGACAAAAAAACAAAAAAACACGCGGAAAATCTAAAATATTTTGAATTTTTCTAAATAAGATACTCCTTAATTCCAATTTGGGAATCCATTTGTAATTTTGGCGGTTATTAAGATAGTACGAATTGAGTCATAAGGCAAGAATCCTTTGAACCGAACCACAAACCGCCTGGGAAGCGGGAAGACACGGTTTAAAGCATATCGCTTGTGGCTTTAAGCTAAAAGAACATATATGAATATTTATCAGGAGTATATTCAAGAAATTGAAGAAAGAAAGAACCACGGGCTTCACCCCAAACCCATAGACGGGGCCGACTTACTAAGTGAAATCATTGAACAAATAAAAGATACGGGGCATGCGCATCGGGCAGACTCCCTTCATTTCTTTATTTACAATACCCTACCGGGTACTACGGGCGCGGCGGGCGTAAAGGCCCGGTTCCTGAAAGAGATCATCCTGGGAGAAGCCCTGGTTCCCGAAATTTCTCCTGCCTTCGCGTTTGAGCTGCTGTCTCACATGAAAGGAGGACCTTCTATTGAAGTGCTGCTTGACCTGGCCCTCGGTACGGATGTCGCGATAGCGCAGGAAGCCGCCAAGGTACTTAAAACGCAGGTTTTCTTATACGATGCGGACATCGACCGCCTGAAACAAGCGTTTGACCAGGGAAATACGATCGCAAAAGAAGTGCTGGAAAGTTACACGAAAGCGGAGTTTTTCACCGAATTGCCCGAAGTAGCGGAAGAGATACAAATTGTGACTTATATCGCGGGCGAGGGAGACATTTCCACAGACCTGCTTTCTCCCGGAAACCAGGCCCACTCCCGCTCTGACCGTGAACTGCACGGAAAATGCATGATTACGCCCCAGGCTCAGGAGGAAATTAAGGCACTGCAAGCGCAACATCCCGGCAAGAGTGTGATGCTGATTGCAGAGAAAGGTACCATGGGGGTAGGCTCATCCCGGATGTCAGGGGTGAATAACGTGGCGCTCTGGACCGGTAAACAAGCCAGCCCGTACGTTCCTTTCGTGAACATTGCGCCCATTGTGGGAGGAACCAACGGCATTTCCCCCATTTTCCTGACCACCGTAGACGTAACGGGAGGTATTGGCATTGACCTTAAAAACTGGGTAAAAAAATTCGACGCAGACGGTAATCTGCTCCGTAATGAAAATAACGAACCGGTGCTGGAACAAGCGTATTCGGTAGAGACCGGAACCGTGCTGACCATTCATACGAAAAAGAAAAAACTCTATAATGGCGATCAGGAACTGATTGATATCTCCAAATCGCTGACTCCTCAGAAAATGGAATTCATCCGGGCCGGCGGCTCTTACGCGGTGGTGTTCGGGAAGAAGATCCAGACGGTAGCCGCCCGGATCCTGGGCGTAGAACCCGCCCCTGTATTCGCGCCTTCGAAAGAAATTTCGATAGAGGGCCAGGGGCTTACCGCAGTGGAAAAAATCTTTAACAAAAACGCAGTAGGTACTACGCCCGGCAAATTGTTGCATGCCGGATCAGACGTACGGGTGGAGGTCAACATTGTCGGGTCACAGGATACCACAGGGTTGATGACGGCCCAGGAGCTGGAGTCTATGGCGGCCACCGTCATTTCGCCCATCGTAGACGGCGCCTACCAGTCGGGTTGCCATACGGCTTCGGTATGGGACAAGAAAGCCCAGGCCAACATACCGAAACTCATGAAGTTCATGAATGATTTCGGACTTATTACGGCCCGTGACCCCAAGGGAGAATACCACTCCATGACCGACGTGATCCATAAGGTCCTGAACGATATTACGGTAGACGACTGGGCCATCATTATCGGGGGCGACTCGCATACCCGGATGTCAAAAGGAGTGGCGTTTGGTGCCGACTCCGGCACGGTAGCTTTGGCCCTGGCCACGGGCGAAGCCTCTATGCCCATTCCGGAATCGGTGAAGGTGACCTTTAAGGGCGACATGAAGGAGCACATGGATTTCCGTGACGTGGTGCATGCCACGCAGGCCCAGATGCTTCAGCAATTCGGAGGCGAAAACGTATTCCAGGGCAGGGTAATCGAGGTACATATCGGCACGCTTCCGGCTGACCAGGCCTTTACTTTCACAGACTGGACGGCCGAAATGAAAGCGAAAGCCGCGATTTGTATTTCCCAGGACGACACCCTGATTGAATCTCTGGAAATCGCAAAAGACCGGATCCGGATCATGATTGAAAAGGGAATGGACAATGCGAACGGGGTGCTGCAGGGACTGATTGACAAGGCCGACAAACGGATCGCCGAGATCCGGTCGGGTGAGAAGCCGGCCCTCAGCCCGGACGCCAACGCGAAATATTACGCCGAGGTAGTCATTGATCTGGATGTGATTGTGGAGCCGATGATCGCGGACCCGGATGTAAGCAACCAGGATGTTTCCAAACGTTATACCCACGATACCATCCGTGCGTTGTCGTTTTACGAAGGAAATAAAAAAGTAGACCTGGGTTTTGTGGGTTCCTGCATGGTACACAAAGGCGACCTCAAAGTGGTCTCCCAAATGCTCAGGAATCTCGAAAAAGAGCAGGGACAAGTGAAATTCAAGGCCCCTCTGGTGGTGGCGGCCCCTACGTATAATATTATAGACGAACTGAAGCAGGAAGGCGACTGGGAAATGTTGCAGAAATATTCGGGGTTTGAATTCAATGACCTTTTCCCTAAAAACGCTGCCCGTACGGAATACGAGAACATGATGTACCTGGAGCGCCCGGGCTGTAACCTATGTATGGGGAACCAGGAGAAGGCGGCGAAGGGCGATACCGTGATGGCCACCTCTACCCGCCTGTTCCAGGGCCGGGTGGTGGAAGATTCAGAACGTAAGAAAGGGGAATCTCTGCTGGCCTCCACTCCGGTGGTGGTATTGTCGGCCATACTGGGCCGAATCCCGAACATGGACGAGTACAAAACCGCGGTAGAGGGCATAGACCTGACCCGCTTTTCACCTCCGATAGGGACATTAAATCGGTAATACAGCAAAAATCCCCGGTCGAAAGCCGGGGATTTTTTTATCTGCGCAAAAGTTATCTCAAGTTCAGAAGATAGCCAAACTCTTCCTCTAAATTTGCATATCATGCAACAAGAATATTATCCATATCAACATTACGCAAACTCTCTCCGATTTGAGTTTACTAGCAAAAGTTCGTACAAAACGGTTAACAAAGTTGTGATCTACACCCCATTTGAGAAGAATAACCAACTTTACAACCTTTCATTGGTGGATGCTTTACCTGATGGCTCATTTGATGACAAGTCCGTTACGAATAACCTTGATATGAAAAAAGTCCTTGCTACTGTTGTAAGAACTATTTTTCACTTCTTTGACAAGTATCCAACCAAATTAATTTATATTGAAGGAAGTACGCCGGAAAGAACAAGATTGTACAGAATTATTATCTCTGCTGAAGTCGATCATTTGGAAAATATACTGGAGATATGGGGCATCAAGAATTCATTACCTGAATTGTTTCGGAAGAACCAAAATTACGATGCTTACGTTATTAAATCAAAAAACAAACTGGTCTGGTAAAATTATTTTTATGAAAACCGAAAACAAAAATTTCTCCTCCAGACAAAAAAGTGGCCCATACGCTTCCCTGGATGAGTTTGTTCAATCAAAATTGGAGCGTGCTAAACGTACCCTTTCCCATGTAGATCTAAGTAAGATTACCGGGTATAAGGCCGAGAAGAACAATTAGATTATATCGTCAAAATCAAATCCGGCCCTTTGCAGGGAGCGCTTCGCTACGTCCAGCACATAATCGGCTTCATTGAAGGGGTGTACCGGCACCAGGGTTACCTTCTCCAGTTCTTCCAATATGGCCTGTGTCTCATTTTGGGTGAGTTTAGCACAGGCTTCATACATACCACCCTCCTCTTCTTCCAGGATATCGTGTACTTCCAGTACATGCTGAATGACCCGGATCACTTCAGGAGACGGATAGCATACCAGCAGGGTGGTCAAGGCACCGTGGTCCAGCCTGAGTTTGGCCTGAAGGGGAAGCGGCTCTCCTCCATTGGCCTTCTGGGCCGCCACAAAGAGTATCTTTTCCTCCATTTTGATGTGCGTGAGCAAACCTACCCTGAAATGGTGGTATTTTTCCAGGTCTACCCGCTCTTTATCCCGGGTGGCTTCGTCGAAAATGGTTTCGATACGCCGATGATCATTCGTAAAGAAATCGTACAAGGCTTTGTTCATGGGTATATATTTGAGTGATGAGCTGTGAGCTGTGAGCGCTGCTTACTTCTTCAGGCTGTGACTTTCGTGACCCGTACTTTCCAGATGTCGGGTCCTTTCTCCAGGTATTCCCAGCGGAAAGGTTCCTTACTCTCCGCTTCCATCTGGTAATACAGGGGTTTGGGATCATGGTCATTGATAAACTCAAACGCTTCACCGGCCCGTATGTCGGCAAAAGCCCGGTAAAACATTTCATGCCGCTCGGTAGGTGGAAAGGGTCTCAAATCAAATTCGTTGACTACCGAGAAGCCGTCGTCACCCAAACCGCTGTTGTCTTGCTTGGTAATATGCACCACAAATTCTCCTTCCGACTTCTTTTTATAAATCCACTTATGTTTTCCCTCAAATTTATGAATAAAAATGCCGTGAATCTCCGTTGGATCTTCCGCCGAGATCAATTCCATGGTAGTATTCTGCTCCATCATGCCGTAACGGTGAAATACAATCTGTTTCCACTCGTCTTTACCGGCCTTCCTCAGGTCAAGCAATGTAGAAACATTTTCCAGTTCCACGCCTTTCGACTCCTCCAGCCTTGTCACTCTCACTTTCCATTCCCGTCCGCCCCGGTTCAGGTATTCCCAGCCCACCACATCCCCGTAAATGGAGCGAAACTCATAAAACAAAGGAATGGGGTCGTGGTCATTGACAAACACAAAATCTTCGCCCACAGGTAAGTCTTTAAAAAGCCGTATCAATAATTCATGCCTTTGAATGGGGACCAATACCCTTACATCCAGTTCTCCGCTGGTATTTTTTTCAAGTATCATTTTTTGTAAAGTTTAATCGATAAGATAGGAAAGTCCGTGAGTCACCGAACCACAGAGTTCGCCCACTTTTCTTTCTCTGAAAATTTTTTCCATAAGTTCTCTCGCCACTTTGTATTCGTTGTGAATGGGGCAAGGATGTGTGGCGGAACATTTGGTCAGGCCCAATCCACATTCGGTAAAAAGCCGGTCGCCTTCAATGGCTTCCACTATGGCAATCAGCGCCTGTTCCTGCTGCTCTTCCCGAAGGTAAAAACCACCCGCAGGGCCCTTTAAGCTATTGATGATCCTCTTTCTGGCCAATAATTGCAGAATTTTACCCACCGTATGCTCGCTGGCATTGATGCGTTCGGATATTTCCCGGATATTGGTTTTGTCTCCGTCTTTGCTTTTCCCGGACAAATAAATTACGGCCTTGATGGCTGTTTTGCAGGTATGACTTAGCATATCGTTTGAATTAATGTCCTAAAAACGCTTTTCCCTCCGGTGTAATTTTGCTGACGTCCCAAGGCGGATCAAAGATCAGATTGACCTGTACTTCCCAGCCGGGAAACGAGCCGGACAGGGAATCGCGGGCGTCAGTGGTGATGGCTTCGCCCATCGGGCAAAACTGGGAAGTCAAAGTCATGGCGCAGTCGAGCCCTTTCCTTTCTTCATCAAAGGTGATTTCGTACACCAATCCCAGGTCTACTATATTTAAACCAATCTCCGGATCGTACACATTGTACAGGTCTTTCAGCGCATGGGCGCATTTTTCATCGTTGTTTGTTTTCATACATGTAAAGTTTAGCAGTCCGCTTTCAGCTGTTTCAATGCTTGTGTGTAAATGTAATCATCACATTCCACACGTACAATATGGCAGAAATCACCAGGGCAAGGGCCCCGCCTTTTAAAAGCCAGGGGTGCACCAGGACAATACCCGCTACAAACAGGCCAAAACCGCCCAGGTAGGTATACCACATCATGGTATAGATATTTTCGTTGAACAGTTCTTTCGGCGCGGGCGTTTTGCCCTGATGGGCCCGGTTATGATACACCTTATTCCAAACGATAAAAGGCAGCGTTTTAAAGGTCATCCCCAAAATTATGGCCGTCAGCCAACCGAAAAAGATACAAAAACCATATACCAAAGCCATTTTCTCGTTCGGCAGAAAAGCCAGAGCGAGCAGCAGGGCCACCAAAGGCAGCCCCATTTGCGCCACCGAAACCAGGGAGGTTTTCACCTGTTCGTCTACACTTTTCCGTATTCTGACCCCGTAGGCTTTGTAGCAATACTGCCCGAATAGAAAAACCGCCACGCCTGCCATCGCCACCGGTATATAAAACCACACAGAGGAGTGTCCGCCCAGATAAAGGCAGGAAAAACCCGTCAAAGCACTATTCAACAAGGCGAAAATCCACCAAAGGGTACGGTTACTCGTATATTTGGAAATCAGGAACATGGGAATCAGACGGGAACCTACCCCGATTACCAGGAGTACGAACCATCCCACAATGCCCAGGTGAGCGTGCACCGAAAGGTATTCTACCGAGTTGCCGGGCAATATCGGCGTACTGAAATTAAAAACCAATACCAGTCCCATCAGGGTCGTGGCCAATAACCATCCGGTGGCCGTGATTACAAACCAGGCATGCACATTCCGTTTCCCGCTTCGAAACGCGCTTCGAAAGACATTGACCGCGTAAAAAACAATGGCAATATTCACCAAAATGCCGCCTGCCTGCATGGGCAGACCCGTATCAAAAACGTAAAATCCATAGACCATGATCGGGATGCCCACCCCGGCAAAAACCAGGGTCAGGTAAGCCAGGAGGTCACTGTCCAGTTTTCCTTCCACCAGCACCGGCAAAAGTTGGTGGGAAGCCCCGAAAATCATCATGGTCCCCCAGGCGAGGGCCATGGTGTGGGTGATGGCCAGGGTGGCGGGGTTAAAATAATGGGCGCCCGCCACGTCCGTACTTCCCAAAAGCAGTAAAGTCCCTCCCAAAAAGCCCAGAGAAGCATAGAGGTAAAAGGGCAATACCACTTTATAGTTGGTTGTTTTTTGTAATCCGCCGATGATCATGAGTCCGTTCGAATGTAGGGGTTAATCCGTTTGTCTGAAAATCATCAGATGTACCTCCCCTTCGCCAACCTCCCTGATCCGGTAATCAAATTGGCGGTCTTTCAGTTCGGTCAGTAAAAATACAGGAATTCTTTTATGATGTACGAACAAAGCTTTGTCCGGGGCCAGCCCCTCCAGTTTTTCCAGGATAGTCATCATGGGCCCGGGCATTTCCATCCCGCGCACATCTATTTCTTCCAGACGATTTTCGAAACGATTGACCAGGCTCTCCCAATCTCCGGCAGTTTCCGGTACATCGGCCACCTCTTCGGGGGCTTCCACGTCGGCTTTTCGGAAGAAATAGGTCTCTATGGTTTCTTCGTCTATCGCATTGACCCAGGTCTCAAACCCTTTTCTTTCCAGTAAGCGAATCAGGGGAACGGGTTCAAACGTATTCACGATGGTCAAAACTTCCCCGGGATTCAGGGCCTTTACCTTTTCCTGGATCATCTTCAAAGGGTCCGTCCCGTCGGCCAGCATTTCCCTCACGTCAAAATGAATCAGCCGTTCCGGGGAAATGTTCCGGAGATAGTCCGGCTGAGGCTTCCGTACAGGCAATTCCTCACTTTCGCCGGACGACACATCGGACACAAAACCCAGGGGAGCCAGCACCCGGAAAAAATCGTCAGGTGTACACCCGCCGATTTTGGAAGCCATTCCGATACTCGTCCTGCCCGCCATCAGCCTCCTCAGTACCGGGTTCCGGAGTTTCTTAAAATCCGGACTGAGGGAGACGATGGCCTCCAGGGCATCGGGGTGATGTTTCAGCAATGCCGCAATTTTGGTTTGTTCGTTAATGGTCATCACATTCCTGTAAAAATTCAATTCAGCAATTCCTTCTCTATTGCTCTCGCTTTGACAAATAAAATATTATTCTCCAGGTGAATATGCGTAAACAAGTCGTTTTCCAGCTCTTCCAGCATTTTGTATAAGAGTTTATAACTGGTACAGGCATCTTGCGGAATCTCGTAATCGTGATTCAGCCTCCTGATTTCTTCCAGGGCTCTTCCTACCGAATCGTGTTCCTTTTCCGTTTCTTCCACCAATACCTGGAAAGTCTCTCCGGGCGCTTTGCTATACGCCGATCCCTCATTTTTTACTTTAACAATCTCTTTTATCAGGGGAAAGAGCAAAGTTTCTTCCTCTTTCATGTGGGCAGTAAGCTCCGCCTCTATTTTATCTACCTGGACTTTCATCAAGGCCAGTTCCGGATGATGCGCTCCGTGCACCTGCTCCACTTTATTCATGTACTGCACAATTTCGGGCAGGTATTTGCGTACATACTGATGGTGGGTATTCACTACATAATCGGCCAGGAAATCCAGGTTCCACTCGTCGTAATTCAACTGGCTGTGGCCCGTCACGTTCCCCGAAACCCGGTTCAGCTCTTCTACCACCTGTTTATAATCAAGTCCTTTTGCTTCACAGGCTTCCTTCACCGACCGGTTTCCGTTGCAGCAGAAGTCAATTCCATATTTTTTAAATACTGTAGTTTTGCTAATGTCTTTCGCTACAATCTCTCCTATGGTTTCCTGTATCTCCTCTGCCTTTTTCGTAACCCGGATATCCCACCATTGGGGGCCTTCGCTCAAATACTCCCAGGTAAAGACATCGCCCCTTTCCCCTTTTAGCTGGTAATATACCGGCTTAGGGTCGTGATCGTTATGTATTATAAACGTTTCTCCGGCTTCGAGCTGATCAAAAATATGAAAAATAAGGGCATGTTTTTGCTGGGGTTCGAGAGCGGGAATATTCAAAATAAGATCACCGTCTGTCTCGGTGGGAACCGGCGGCACCTGGCGGGTGACTTTCACGTCCCACCATTCGGGTCCTTTCTGGAGGTATTCCCATGAAAAGATATTCCCGCGTAAATTCATCAGCTGGTAATGGACGGGCATGGGGTCATGGTTGTTATGAATGATCAGATATTCGCCTTCCCCAAGTGTATTGAATACATTGAAGATGGTTTGGTGTCTTAACCTGGGTTCCAGTTCCTGAACGTTGATGATGTTTTCGGTCGCTGTTGGCATGTCTGTATATTTTAATGATTTCAATTTTCGAACAAAGTTAAATACAAATTT
>JBEBRS010000055.1:0-15091 GCA_040394705.1 Leadbetterella byssophila | reverse complement strand
TTGATGCCCTGCAGGAAAAGAAAAAAGACTTTGAAATGATGTTCTACCCCGGCGGACGCCACGGCTGGGGCGGCAATAAAGGCGCGCACTACAGCAACCTGCAAACGCAGTTTATTTACAAATATCTGCTGGAGAAACCTGTGCCCGAAGGCTTCTTACGATAATCCAACGAAGGGCCGGGAATCATCCGGCCCTTCTTTTTTGACCTTACTACGAAAAAATTCGTAATAAAGTTTGGAGATTAAAAATACGTGCTTACCTTTACTACGAAATAATTCGTAATTCAAATGGAAAAGAAACCTACCGATTCGGAATTAGAGATCCTTCAGATCCTTTGGCGTAAAGGGCCGGCCACAGTCAGGGAGATCCACGAAGAACTGTCGAAAGACGTAGGCTATACCACTACCTTGAAAATCATGCAGCTCATGTTTGAGAAAGGCCTGGTAACCCGTACAGAGGAAGGACGCTCCCATCTGTATACCGCATTAGCGCAGGAGACCAGTACCCAACAAACGCTGCTGGAGAGATTCATTGACAACACCTACCGGGGGTCCGCCTCCCGCCTTGTGATGCAGGCGCTGGGAAATCAGAACGTAAGTAGGGAAGAACTAGACGAAATCAAAAAACTCATCCAATCATTGGAAAAATTATGAAAAAGCTATTAATAACTTTACCGGAAAGCCTGAGTTCAGCTGTGGGCTTTACCTTACTGCACTCCCTCTGGCAGGGGGCGCTCCTGCTGATTGTCTTTACAGTCATGCATTTCCTATTCAAAAGTGCCCGCAGTCGCTACCTCCTGGGCATGGGAAGTCTTTTTCTGCAAGCCGTGATTTCACTGATTACATTTACCTGGATTTATTCTCCCGGCCTGGCAGGCAGCAGTACTATTGCGCTGGAAAGTTCTCACCTCCTTCTTCCAGGGGAAATGATGGGAACCACGCGCCATACACTCCTGCACTCCGCCCAGTCCTACATTGCACAAAACCACCAGAAATTTACCCTCTTCTGGCTGTTAGGGGTAGCAATACTCCTTTTCAGAACGGCCATAGGCCTGTTTTACACCCGCCATCTTAAATCTGCGGGAACAAAAACCGCAGAAACGAAGGCCCATACGCTATTGAAGGAGTTGTGTCAAAAGCTGAGAATGGACCCCAAAATCCAGTTGCTGGAATCGGTAAAAATCAGTGTGCCTTTAACCATAGGCTGGTTAAAACCGGTTATCCTGTTTCCTGCAGGCATGCTTAGCGGCCTTCCGGCAGATCAGCTGGAAGCCATACTGGCCCATGAACTGGCCCACATTAAACGCCGGGATTACCTCTTCAATATCGTACAGAATGTGATAGAAACCTTTTTCTTCTTTCACCCTGCTGTGTGGGCCATCTCCCACAGAGTAAGAGCAGAAAGAGAGAACTGCTGCGATGACATTGCCTTGCAGCATTGTCAAAGTAAATTAGTGCTGGCTAGCGCCCTTGCCGAGGTAGCCTCGTTCTCTTCCAGGCCCCCGTTTGCCATGGCTTTTGGCGCCCGCAGGTACACCCTGACTGACCGCGTGAAAAGGATTGTGGGAATGAACGAAAGACCAGCGCACATCAACTGGATCAGCCTGAGCATCCTACTCTCCTTATGCATGACCGTATGGACCTACGCCCAGGAAAAAGAGAAGCCGGCAGCTCCCCCGCCGGTGGTAAATACCGCTACCCTACCCACGCCGGTTGCCCCCCTCGATACAATTCCGAAAACGCCCGCCGAACTGGCTATGGAGGAACTCAGTGGAGAAATGAGCGCACTGTCAAATCAGATGAGCCAATACAGCGACAAGATGCAGGGGCTGAGCCAGAAAATGCATACGGCAGAGATGGATAAACTATCAGAAGAAATGTCAAAGCTGTCCGAAAAAATGGCCTCCCCTTCTGAAAAAATAGGAGATTTAGCCCAGAAAATCGCCGTGCTAAGCCTGGAACTCGCTACTAAAAAACTCAAGAAAGAGCCTACGGCAGACATGGAGGCGCAACTCCAGGCAAAACAGGCAGAAATGGAAGAGGTACAAAAGGACATGGAAACCCTCTCCGAAAAAATGACCGCTCTGGGAAAAAAGATGGAAGTGGCTCAGGAACCGCTGCATCGCCTCGGCCAGGAAATGAATCGCCTCAGCGAACCCATGGACAGCCTGGGTAAAATAATGAACAAAAAAGGAGATGAAATGAACAGGCTGGGCGAAAAAATCCGCGAAGAATACGAAGCGCGGGCAAAAGCCTTCAGTAAAGCTATAGGCGAATCAGGTTTGGTCAAAGACGCCGGTAACTATGAAATTGATATTAATGCTTCCGGCGCTCAGATCAATGGAAAGCAGTTAAACGAAGCCGACGCTTCCAAACTGTGGAAGATCATATCCACCCATCACCGAGCACCCCGGGACTACTTTGAGTTGACGGTGAACCCCCACTGCGGTGAAACAGCGTAGTGTAACAGCCAAAAAAACGGCTCCTATTCTTACAGATGGTAATAAAAACCGTCCCTTGTGGACGGTTTTTTATCGGCTTTCCAATAGCATCTTCAATACCGCCTGCACCGACCACACCCGGTTTCCGGCCTGCTGGATCACATCGGTAACAGAATATTCATGATGTATAAAAAATGAAATAGATAATCGGAAAAACTCCGATTATCTATCTTGTTTTTTACACTTATTCATAAAATAGATTGTTAATAATCGGAATTTTACCGATTATTGTTCATAAATTTTACATTATGAATTTCAGGAAAGCAACTAAACAGTATATTCATGCCCCTTTATCAAGGCCGGTAATGCTGGATATATTGAAGCAATACCGAAGTCCAAATGACAAAATAAGTGAGCTGATTAAAAGTGGGGAGCTACTCCCGATCAGAAGAGGACTTTACGTACCGGGGCCGGAGGCCGACCTGTCTATACCTGAACCTTTCCTGGTGGCCAATCACCTGCGGGGACCCAGCTATGTTTCTTTAGAGTCTGCATTGTCTTATTGGGGTCTTATTCCTGAAAGAGTTTTTGAAGTAACCTCTGCTACGGTGAAATCCTCCAAAAACTTTGTAAATCCACTCGGAAGATTCACCTACCACCGTCTTCCCACCCCCTACTATTCGTTTGGGATAAAAAGTGTAGAAATTTCGGATCAACAGATAGCTATGATCGCCTCTCCCGAAAAGGCATTATGCGATAAAATTGTACTGACCGCAGGAGTGTTTCTGCGAAGCGGTAAACAAACCCGCGCCTTTCTGTTAGAAGACCTGCGTATGGAGGAAGATGCACTCAATAGCCTGGACACAAAACGCATTAGCTCATGGATTGAGGATGCTCCCAAAAAAGACAGCTTAAAAATGTTGGTCAAAACAATACAAACCTTATGATCAGGGAGTGGATAGAAGAATATAACCCTAAAACGGAAGAAGACATCTTATCCGCTTTACGGGAGATCATGCAGGAGATCACGCTCGCGGCATTGTCACGCACCGATTTTTTTGAAAAAGCTGCATTTTATGGTGGAACCGCCCTCCGTATCTTCTATGGTCTGGATAGGTTCTCTGAAGATCTGGATTTTTCTCTGTTGGAAACCGATACGAATTTTACGCTCGAACCCTATTTTCCGGCTATCATAAGTGAATTTGAATCCCTGGGAATGCGGATAAGTATCCGGGAAAAAATTAAAAAAGTAGAAACGCCTATCGAATCGGCATTCCTGAAATCAGAGACTCTTTGGAGGGAGCTGATATTGGAGGATATCGTTAAGCAATCAGGATTAAGCACACCCAAAAACATAAAAATCAAAATAGAAGTAGATTGTGTGCCCCCGCCAGGCTTTAGTACCGAAGAGAAGTTATTACTTCGTCCCTTTTCTTACTACGTAAAATGCTTCACACTTTCCTGCCTGTTTGCCGGAAAAATGCATGCGCTATTATTTCGAAAGTGGAAGAACCGCGTGAAAGGCCGCGACTGGTATGACCTGGAATGGTACATCAAAAAAGGCGTTCTATTAGATTTGAGTCACTTTTTAGCCCGGGCTAGGGATACCGGCGACTGGCACGGGGAAAGCATCACCCCCGGTCAACTCCTCGCCTTACTACATACAAAAATCGATACCGTTTCTTTTCCAGCCATCAAAGAAGATGTGCAGCGGTTCATCAGAGATGATTCTGTGCTTAAAATATGGTCAGCCGAATACTTTCACGATTTAATCCAAAGGATAAAAACGCGTTAAGCACTCTTCTCCAATATCATCTTTAAGGCCGCCTGCACCGACCACACCCGGTTGCCGGCCTGCTGAATAACAGCTGAATGCCCGCCGTCAATCACCGCATCGCTGACCTTTAAGCCCCGCCTTACCGGCAGGCAATGCATGAAATAACCGCTATCGGTCAAAGCCATCTTTTCAGGAGTTATGGCCCAGGAAGCATCCTGAGTCAGCACCTTTCCATACTGTTCATAAGACGACCAGTTCTTGGCATAAATAAAATCCGCCCCGGCAAAAGCCTCGTCCTGATTATGCACCACCCGGGCATTTTTCCGGATCTCCGGGGCCAGGTCATACCCTTCCGGATTTGCGATTACCAGGTCATAATCTGTTTTGAGTACCCATTCGGTAAAGGAATTGGCTACCGCCTGGGGCAAGGGTTTGAAATGCGGAACCCAGGTCAGCACTACCTTGGGTTTCTCTTTGGTTTTAAGCTCTTCAATGGTGATCAGATCGGCCAAAGACTGGCAGGGGTGGCGGGTGGCCGACTCCAGATTGACCACCGGAACTCCCGCAAACCGACGAAAACTTTCCAGTACTACCTCCCGGTAATCTTCCTCCCGGTCAGTGAGTCCGGCAAATGCCCTGACACCCAGGATATCGCAATACTGGCCCAGCACGGCGGCGGCTTCCCGGATATGCTCGGCCTTACCCTGGTCCATCACCACACCGTCTTCAAACTCCAACTGCCAGGAGTCAGAACCCACATTCATGACAATGACATTCATACCCAGGTTCAGGGCTGCTTTCTGGGTAGAAATGCGGGTGCGCAGGCTCGAATTAAAGAAAACAAGGCCAATGGTCTTGTCTTTCCCCAGGACCCGGTATTGAAAAGGATCCGCTTTCAGGCTCAGTCCCAGGTTTACAAGGTCTTCTACCCGATCTACGTCATCCAGATTTATAAAATGCTCCATACTTTTTAGCTAACGGCTTTTAGCGATGAGCTTCCTGAAAACCTTATACAAGGAAAGGTTACCACCCATTGCTGATCACTGCCTGTCTGTTATTTTGGACACAAATTTACACCGAAATGCAGAAAAGCCTTACCTCTTCGCCCGATTTATCCGACCTTTGTGCCGGAAATACACCCCAAACGAAATGGTTATCCGCTTAGAAAATATTTCGGTAAAGAAAAACGACAACCCGGTTTTACAAAATATCACCTTCCTTGACCACGGTACAGACCACTGGGCCATCACAGGAACGAACGGTTCAGGGAAAAGCACATTTCTGGATCTCCTGGCAGGGAAAATATTTCCTTCAGGCGGAAAACTGTACAAAGACACAAACCGGAAAATAGTGAGCGTCAGCCGCGACTATTCTTTTCACCGCATCGTGGGAAATGCCTATCAGTATTACCAGCAACGCTACAACGCGTATGACGCCGAGGTGGGCCCCACGCTCTACGAGGTATTGCAAAACCAGGTATTGCCCCTCGGAACGGTAGACCCCGCTTCTGTGACGCTTCCGCCCCTGGCACATTCGCCCGAAAAAGTGGAAGAGACCGCCGCCCGCTTCCGGGTCGGGCATCTGCTGCAAAGAAAGGTCACTTCCTTATCGAACGGTGAGACCCGGCGTAGCCTCCTCACTTATTGGTTTCTCCAGAAGCCTGATGTTATTCTTCTCGACAACCCCTTTTCCGGCCTGGATACACAGAGCCGAAATGAGCTGAAAGAAATTCTCGAAAGCATGTCAGAAGTCCAGGTTTTCCTGGTGGCCGATAAAAGAGACATTCCAGCTAACTTCAAGCAGGCCATCCGCTTTGAACAAGGGAAAATTGTTTTCCAGGGAGCAGTAGCCGAACTTCCCGACGAGGTTCAACCTGAAATCGCCCACCTCTCTGCTAAACTGAGAAGGATTCAGGAGCTCCATACCGAAACCCTGCCCGATTTTCATACGGCCCTGCAACTGGTAGATATCAAGGTAAACTACGGTGCAAAAGAAGTGCTGAGCCATATCTCCTGGGAAGTAAAAAAAGGGGAATGCTGGGCAGTACTGGGACCTAACGGCTCCGGGAAAAGTACGCTGATGAGCCTACTGACCGCCGACAACCCTCAGGCATACCGTAACGATATCTACCTCTTCGACCGCAAGCGGGGTACCGGTGAAAGCATCTGGGACATCAAGAAACGCCTGGGCTTCGTTTCCCCGGAGCTGCACCTCTTTTTTCACAAACTCACCCCCGCGTGGAAAGTGGTCGGCTCGGGCTTTTTTGATACCATGGGCCTTTTCAGAAAACTGACGGAAGGACAGATGACCCTCATCGATGCCTACCTTGAGCTCTTCGGAATACCCCATCTTAAAGAAAAGCGCCTGGACCAGCTGTCTACCGGGCAGCAACGTACGGTACTGCTGCTGCGCGCCCTGGTCAAAAACCCTCAATTGCTGGTGCTGGATGAACCCTGTCAGGGCCTGGATCATAACCAGATGGTTTTTTTCCGGGAAACCCTGAATGAAATTGTGACCTCTCAACAGAAGACGCTGATCTATATTACCCATTACGCCGAAGAGATTCCGGCTTGTGTCACAAAGAAACTCTATCTCGATGAGGGCCGGGTAGTGCGGGTGGAAATATAAACGGGAGTTCAAAGTTTATCAGCAAAGTTGCAGGAGGATCAGGTTCTCGCCCGCGCTCGGGGTGACAGGGGTAACGGTTGCCCCTACAGTGTAAAACTCTCCCCCTGCGCCGGAATCATCACTTTGCGGAAACCCGCATGATTTAACTTCTCCTGAAATGCCTTTTGGGTTTCAATTTCTCCGTGTACCAGAAAAACTCCCTTTACCCGCGCCGGATCCTGGCAAGACAGGTAGTCCAGCATTTCTTCGTAATCGGCGTGGGCAGAGAAGGAATCCATCACTTCCACATCCGCCCTTACCGTTTTTTCCTCGCCGAAAATCCTGACGTAGGCATTGCCGTTCTTCAGCTGGGCAGCCAAGGTATTCGGAGAGCAATACCCTACCAGCAGAATGGTGTTCCGTCGGTCTTCCACATTATTGGCGATATGGTGCTTGATACGTCCTGCTTCGGCCATGCCCGAGGCCGAAATGATGATACAGGGCTCGGGTTTAAAATTCAGCTCTTTGGACTCTTCTACCTTGGTAATATATTTCAGGTTCTGAAACCCGAAAGGGTCCCCGTCTTTTTCAATATAGGCCAGAATCTCCGCATTAAAATCTTCGCGGTGGCGGCTCATGATACGGGTGGCCTCCACCGCCAGGGGACTATCCACATAGACCGGGATACGGGGAAGGCGGTCCGAACTCTCCAGCTGATCAAGGAGGAATATCAGCTCCTGGGTCCGGTCTACCGCAAACGCCGGGATAATCAGCTTGCCTCTTTTTTGTACGCAGGTTTTCATCACCAGGTCCAGCAGATGGGTATGCGCGTCGATATCCGGCTCATGCAGGCGGTCTCCGTAGGTAGATTCACAAATAATATAATCGGCTTGGGGAAAGGGCTTCGGCCCGTCCAGGATCCGGTCACTTCTCCGCCCGATGTCTGCGGTGAAAAAAAGTTTTTTGGTATAATACGGATCTTCAAAACTCAGGAGAATGCCCGCGCTTCCGAGAATATGGCCCGCGTTAAAATATTCTACCCTCAGGTTCTCTTCGAGGTAAAACGGTTCGTTCAGTTTTACAGGAACAAAGAGAGACATGGCCATGTAGACATCTTCTTCGTTGTACAGGCTTTCAAGGGGTTCTTCCCCCCTGTGCTTCCTTCTCTGGTTCACCCGGTCCAGGTCGCGTTCCTGGATACGGGCCGAGTCAAGCAACATGATCTTGCACAAGTCAAGCGTAGCCGCGGTGCAGAAAAT
The DNA here is from genome assembly GCA_040394705.1 of Leadbetterella byssophila. Taxonomy (GTDB): domain Bacteria; phylum Bacteroidota; class Bacteroidia; order Cytophagales; family Spirosomataceae; genus Leadbetterella; species Leadbetterella byssophila_B. The sequence goes on along the minus strand of JBEBRS010000055.1, from coordinate 7,008 downwards.
TTTGCCGTTGAACCCTTTGCTGACCAGGCGGGGAATCAGCCCTGAATGGTCAATATGTGCGTGGGAAAGGAGCAGGTAATCTACATCGGAAGGCTCAAACCCAAACTGCAAATTCAGCTCAGAGGTGTTAATTCCCTGGAAAAGTCCGCAGTCAAGCAAAACGTTGGTTCCCTTTCCCGTAGTAATAAGATGCTTACTGCCTGTCACCCGCTGGGCGGCACCAAAAAACCGGATTTTTGTCATAACATTTAAGGCTTGTGTCGGCTGCAATTTGGAAAAATCATCGATACAAACCAAATGTATTCTGAGTTAAAGGTGTAGGTAGAAAGTGCGAATTCAATTGAGCGCTTGCAGTTCTCCCTTCACAAAATCCATTAACTCTGCGATATATTCCTTTGAAAAATCAAAGCGGATTCCCGCGGCGGCATAGATTTCCTTGATTCCCCGGGTATACCCCAGTGCCAGCGCCTCCGTATACTGTTTCAGTCCTTTCTCCGGATGGGCCTTATAATTCCGCCACACGCTGATAGCGCCTAACTGGGCCATACCGTACTCAATGTAGTAAAAAGGCACTTCATAGAGGTGAAGCTGACGCTGCCAGCTGTACTCTTTGAACTTTTCCAGTCCCGACCAGTCCGTCACCGTATCCGAAAATTCTTCAAAAATCGCGGTCCATTTTGCCGCTCTCTCCTCTGAAGTATGGGTCGGGTATTCATACAACCAATGCTGAAACTTATCGATGGTGGCAATCCAGGGTAACGTAGCCAGGATATCGCGGAGGTGTTCACGCCGGGCCCTTTTCAGGTCTTCCGGATCCGAAAAATAGGCATCCCAATGCTCCATGGAAATGAGTTCCATACTCATGGAAGCCAGCTCGGCCACCTCCATGGGCGGATTCCGGTACGCATTCAGGGAAAGCTCCCGCACCTCGAAAGAATGGATGGCGTGGCCCCCTTCGTGTACCATGGTGACCATATCGCGAACGGTATCGGTAGCGTTCATAAAAATAAAAGGTACTCCGGTCTCTTCCAAAGGATAATTATAACCGCCCGGCGCCTTTCCTTTTCGGGACTCCACATCAAAATGCCCCATTTCCCGCATGATCCGGATATAGGCGGCAAACCGGGAATCAATAGCCGTAAAGCACTCCTCCGTCTTGTCGAGCAGGTCGGCTCCGTCTTTAAAAGGCTTCAGCGCTGCTTTCCCTTCCGTATCGACTTTGGCATCCCACGGACGGTACCGTTCGTACCCCAGTTGCTTTTTCCGCTCCGCTTCCTGGCGGTTAGCCACCGGCACCACCGTAGAAGCCACAGACGCGTGGAAATCGAAGCAATCCTGGGGCGTATAATCAAAACGGCCCATCGCGGCGAACATATAGTCGCGGAAATTCCGGAATCCTGCATTCCTGGCTACCTCGTTCCGCAAAACCAGGAGTTCCGAAAAAATCCGGTCCAGCGCGTCTTTATCCGCCAGCCTTCTTTCCGAAATAGCCCTCCAGGCGCTTTCCCTCAGGGCGCGGTCCGGGCTTTGCAGCAGGGTTCCGGCCTGGGGCAAGGTCATTTCTTCCCCGTTGAGGGTCACGGTCATGGCACCGGTAAGCGACTGGTATTCGGCCTGTTTCAGTTGGATGTCGGTAAACAGCGCAATGTTTTCTTCCCTGAAAATCTTCACCGATTCCCGGATTCCTCTCAACATAATGGCGTACCCCGCCTCCTCCACCGGCCATTGGTCCGCGTATTCCAGGGCCTTCTTATTCAGGACATCGCTGTAGGCCGCCAGGTGAGGCTGTATTGTTTCCACAAAATCCTGGTAGGACTTTTGAAGAGAGGCATCGGCCGTATCGCAAGTCATGCGGATATACCGCCAGGCGAAATCTTCCGATACAAACGACTCCAGCTCACTCCGGTCTTCCAACCATTTCAAAAATTCCGACCCGTTCGTTATTTCACGGGTTTTCATATTTTCATAATACTTTTCCAGTGAATCCCAGGTAGTAATTGCGTAACTTTCAGGAAGAAATGCTCTTTTCCTCTTTTTCAATGCAAAGGGCGCCATTTGTTTCGTTTCTATATTAAATCGCAATTTAACAGGGCTTTTTTAAAAAAAATGGAAAAGAATGAAACTTTTAAATAACTGTAATTGTATTTAATGTATATACATATAACAATCTTTTCATTGTTAAATTTAACTAATTACAAATATGAGCACTTGGAAAATCGACCCTTCTCATTCAGAAGTACAATTCAAAATCAAACATTTAATGATCAGCACCGTAACCGGTGAGTTTACAGACTTCGACTCTACCGTGGAATGTGCGGGTGAAGGAGAGGATTTTAATGGCGGTAAGGTGACTTTCTCGGCGAAGATTGACTCCATCACTACCAAGAACGAACAAAGAGACGGTCACCTGAAATCAGGCGATTTCTTTGATGCAGAGAAATTCCCCGAACTTTCTTTCCAGTCTACTTCCCTGGATCTTTCCGGTGGAGAAGTGGTCTTGAAAGGTGATTTGACCATGAAAGGAACTACTAAGCCGGTGACTTTGAAAGGAGATTTCGGCGGTGTGGTGGTAGACGGTTACGGACAAACCAAAGCAGGTTTTGAAGTAGAGGGTAAAATCAACCGCCAGGACTTCGGTCTTACCTGGAGCGCAGTAACGGAAGCCGGCGGTGTGGTAGCCAGCGATGAAGTACGGCTGCTGCTGAACGTTCAGTACGTGAAGCAGTAAAATAAGCATGCGGTTCTTGGAGTGACTCTCCAAGAACCGCATACCACTTAATCCAGCATCAGGTAAGCCTTGATAAAATCGTCGAGGTCTCCGTCCATCACCGACTGGATATCCGATGTTTCGTGGCCAGTACGCGCGTCTTTCACCAGCTTATAGGGATGAAAAACGTAGTTGCGTATCTGGGATCCCCATTCAATTTTCTTCTTGGAAGCTTCGATATCCGCCCGGGCGGAATTTCGTTTTTCCAGCTCAATCTGGTACAGCCTTGATTTCAGCATATTCATGGCGTGTTCTTTATTGGCGAGCTGACTTCGTTCAATCTGGCACACAATCACAATACCGGAGGGTTTATGCGTCAGCTGTACCTTGGTTTCCACCTTGTTCACGTTCTGTCCGCCGGCTCCTCCCGAGCGGGAAGTCTGCCATTCGATGTCGGCATCTTTTACTTCCACTTCAATGGTGTCGTCTACCAGCGGATACGCGTATACCGAAGCAAAAGAAGTGTGTCTCCGGGCGTTCGAATCAAAGGGTGAAATCCGCACGAGGCGATGTACCCCGTTTTCCGACTTCAGGTAGCCGTAGGCCAGCGGACCGTCGATCTGCATGGAGGCCGATTTTATACCGGCGCCGTCTCCGTCCAGCCAGTCGATCTGCGTCACCTTATATCCGCGCTTCTGCGCCCACATCAGGTACATGCGGTACAGCATACTGGCCCAGTCCTGGCTTTCTGTACCGCCCGCGCCCGAGTTAATTTCAATAATGGCGGAAAACTGATCTTCTTCCGCGGACAGCATTTTCTTCAGCTCCAGCTCTTCTACCAGCGCTATCGTTTTCCTGGCTTCCGTTTCAATTTCATGTTCTTCCGCCTCTCCTGCCTGGTAAAACTCATAGAGTGTTTCCAGATCACTAATGGAAGCATCTGCCTCCTCATACGCTTCCGTCCAGTTTTTGAGTAACTGGATTTCCTTTACTACTGTTTGTGCATGATCCGAGTCATTCCAGAACTCGGGTTGCGCCTGTTGATTTTCCAAATCTCCAAGCTTCTCTTTTCGGTTATCGTAGTCAAAGATACCTCCTCAGGGCCGTTACACGGGCTCTCAAATCTTTCAACGCTTCTGTTGTCATGATTTCTTTAAAATGGTTAAAAAAAAATTCTTCGCAAAGTTAAAACTAAATATCAAACGATAAAAGCGTCAACCGCAATAGCTCCCTTGCGCCTCCTTTTAATTAAAACATGGTTCCCTGGATATCCCGTGGCCGTCCTCCGGGCGTAGTTACAAACGCTTCGATGAAAGAGTTGAAATCAGGCGAAATGGCCACCACGTCATTCTCTTCAAAAAGCACGGCGTAGTATCTTCCGTTCAGGTTCTCAATCTTATAATTCTCCTCCAAAAGGATAATACTATCCATAAGATCAAAAGCCGAATCCCGCTCTTCTTCGCTTTCAAAGCCTTCCGAACGCAGGTACAGGGTAGCATCCGGGTTGTAAACGCCGAAATAATGCTTCCCGTCGTGTGCCTGGAACTTTACATAACCCGTGATCCCGTAGGAATCCCAGATACGCGGGCGGTCAAGATACTCGTGTACTTCCAGGAAGTTCTTCAGATGCGCCAGGAAAGTAACGTCCGCAGGCTTGGGAGCCGCTTTGGCCTTCGCAGGTTTGCTTGCCTTTGCAGGCTTCGCTGTATCCCACTTGGCCAGACCTTTCTCCGCTGCCGCCCGGGTCTTAAAATCGCAGGAACGGGCCACTTCCTGGCCATTGGCCGCTTTCAGCACAATGTAAAACTTCCCGCCTTCTTCCAGAACCGACAGCTTATCGGCCTTGCCCATGTTTTTTTTCACCGATGTGATGCCCTTACCCCGGGAAGCCGTATCCGTGTACCCCTCACTTCTCAAAAGTACAGGCCCCTGGTAAGCGAAATAATACTTTTCCGTCTTCTTATCCTGGAAAAGTACGAACCCTTCATTCTTCGGATCCGCATCGTGACCTTCGTACGACTTGCAGCTGAGGTAATCGTCGTTCATTGCCATAAAAAATACCTGTTATTTAATTGAAATAATCTTCCCCTGAGGGAAAAAGTTAACTAATTTACAATGAGTTATTGGCATCACCCTAATAATCAGGCCCCAAAAAACAGGATATAAAGCTATACTTCTATACTTTATTTGAAAAGTCTAATTTGTCGCCCCGCCGGTCCAATGAAAGGCGAACACAACCGGTTTTGCACCTTCTGAATTGTGTGAAAATGGCACATTATCGCTTAATGTGACCCTCTCAATGGCCCGCCAGTTCTTTAAAACTCGCAAAGGCCGACTCCAGAGTGTCTGCAATCTCCAAAGCCAGCACATCCGGGTCGGGCAGGTTGTCCAGGTCTGTCAGTGACTGGTCTTTGATCCAGAAAATATCCAGCGAGGTTTTGTCGCGGGCGATGACCTCGTCGTAGGTGAATTTGCGCCATCTGCCATCAGGATTTTCGTCCGACCAGGTTTCGTTTCGCTGGTGGATATTTTTGGGGTTATAGGCTTGTACAAAATCCTCCAAATCCGCCTCGGTCAGCGGCTTTTTCTTCAAGGTATGGTGCACATTGGTGCGGTAATCGTAGATCCAGACGTCTTTGGTCCAGGGGTCTTTGGAAGCGGGCTTGTTGTTGAAAAACAAGACATTCGCTTTCACTCCGTTGGCATAGAAAATTCCCGTCGGCAAGCGCAAAATCGTATGTAGTTCGGTAGTTTTGAGCAATTGCTTGCGGATTTCCTCGCCGGCGCCACCTTCAAACAATACGTTGTCGGGCAGTACGACTGCGGCTTCGCCTCCGATTTTCAGCAGCGATTTGATGTGCTGCAAGAAATTCAGTTGTTTGTTGGAAGTCGTCTCCCAGAAATCCTGCCGGTTGTAGCTCATATCTTCCTTTTCCAGTTCGCCATCCTCGTTGGTGACGGTGTAGGAGCTTTTCTTGCCGAAAGGCGGATTGGCCAGTACATAATCGTAGGTGGTAGATTCGGCAGCAATCAATGCGTCGGTAGATTTGACCAACGGCTCGCCATCGATGTCGCCAATGCCGTGCAGGTATAGGTTCATCAGGCACATCCTTCGGGTATTGGCCACGATTTCGTTGCCGTGGAAGGTACTGTCTTTCAAGAATTTTTTTTCGTCCCGGTCCAGTTGGTGGTGGTTGGAAATATAATCGTAGGCCGCTAGGAAGAAACCGCCCGAACCGCAGGCCGGGTCGATGATGGTTCTCATCGGCTTGGGTTGCACGCACTTCACCATTGTATTGATCAGTGCGCGCGGCGTGAAATATTGCCCGGCACCGGATTTGGTGTCTTCCGCGTTTTTCTCCAACAGACCTTCGTAGATTTTGCCTTTGATGTCGGCACCCATCAGCGACCATTGCTCGTTGTCGATGAGCGTGATGATACGTTGCAGCTTGGCCGGGTCTTGCACCTTGTTTTGGCTCTTGGTGTAAATCTGCCCCAGCATGCCCTTTTCAGATGCCAGCGTGCGCAACAGTTGCACGTAGAAACTTTCCAGCTCGGCACCGTTTTTGGATTTCAGGTTTTCCCAGGTGCATAATTCCCCTTCGGGTGTTTCCTTGCCTTCGATGTCTTTGATGCGTGGCAACTGTATGCCTTTGTTGTAGGGTGGTTTGTTGAGTTCCTCGATCATCTTGAGGAAAAGCAAATACGTGATTTGCTCCAGGTAATCGCCGTAGCCCACGCCATCGTCGCGCATTACGTTAGCGAGGTTCCATATTTTCGATATAATTGCTGATTCGGTCATATTTAATTGAGAGTATTGTCAATTTTGCAAAAAAACCTCTTTCGCTTTGTCCGCCAAGGGCTTCTTCTATGTTGGCACCGATGGATGTGCCGCACCGTAATAATTGTTTTGAAAGCACAAACTCCTTTTTTTCGGACGCCAAATATTGATACAATTTTACAATCCGCACCGCAAAGGCATAGCTTTTTCGTTGAACAATATTATTTTCTTTCATGAAATCCCGCCTTTCAATTCCCAATTCCTAATTCTTGAATTTCTTCTGCCGTTAAAAGTTTGCCCTCAAATGCCTTTTTCAAAATACTCTGCCGCAGGGCTTCTGCCTGTTGTAGGCTGTTGCGTATCTGCGCCTCCACCGCATCGCAAACCGATAAACGGGATTCGATTTGTTTGACGATTTGGTGTTGTTCGTTGAGTTTTAAGTTAGGGATTTTGATGTTCTCAATCATCCCTTTGGTTAATGCCTGTCTGGTAACACCATAATTTTCGTCATTAATATATC
>JBEBRS010000054.1:0-15131 GCA_040394705.1 Leadbetterella byssophila | reverse complement strand
GCATCGGGGCATTTTACAGGGCTAGTCTCAATATACTTCAACATTTACACTTTTTACGGTCTTGATGATCCGTGCCGCTACTTTGTACGGATCAGCAGACGAGTTCGGCCGCCGGTCTTCCAGCCATCCTTTCCATCCGCGCTCTACAGTAGCGATCGGAATCCGGATGGAGGCTCCCCGGTCAGAAACTCCAAAAGAAAAAGAATGAATAGAGGCCGTCTCATGTTTACCCGTTAATCTTAAATGGTTATCGGCGCCATAAACTTCAATATGTTCTTTCACAAATGGACGGAACGATTCGCAAATCTTTTCGTACACCGATTTATCTCCACAGGTTCTCAATATGCTGTTTGAGAAGTTGGCGTGCATACCCGAACCATTCCAGTCGAGCTCACCCAAAGGCTTGCAATGCCAGTTAATGGAAATATCGTATTTTTCTCCTATTCTTTCCAGTAAATACCGGGCCACCCAAATCTGGTCGCCGGCTTCTTTGGCTCCCTTCGCAAAAATCTGGAACTCCCATTGGCCTGCGGCTACTTCCGCATTAATTCCTTCAATGTTCAGGCCCGCGTCAATACAGGCATCGAGATGCTCTTCTACAATGTCTCTTCCGTATGCGTTCCGTGAACCTACTGAACAGTAGTATGGCCCCTGTGGACGGGGATAACCGCCTTTCGGAAAGCCGAGGGGAGCATTGGTTTCATTATCCCAAAGGAAATATTCCTGCTCAAAACCAAACCAGAAATCATTATCATCATCGTCAATGGTAGCACGTCCGTTAGACTCGTGCGCGGCGCCGTCGCTTGACAAAACCTCGCACATCACCAGGTAACCGTCGCGGCGCTGCGGATCTTTGCATATAAATACAGGTTTCAAAATACAGTCGGAAGAACCACCCGGTGCCTGCTCTGTAGAAGAACCGTCAAATGACCACATTTCACAATCTTCCAAGCGACCCGAAAAGTTATTTTCGATCTTGGTTTTACTCCTTAAACTTTGGGTAGGCTTGTATCCATCCAGCCAGATGTACTCCAATTTTGACTTTGCCATAATGTATCCGAATATTGGTGCTGTTGTTAAAATTATATTGCAAAACTATTGCTTGCAGCCAAACTTTATTCGTACATATTATAAAAAGTCAAACTTTTATTTAATTTTATTTATATAATACAATTTATTATTTGAATATTAAACAAACATTAATTTAGAAAATTCTGAAACAGCGTTAAAGGAGTAAAATATGAAGTAAATCGAAATTTTATACTGCAATAAGATTTATAACAATATTAAATTCTGAAATATTATTATTTAAAGAATTTTTAGAGATATTCCGTCAAGGAGGTTTTATGGATGAAATAGCGGTTAGCCGTTGGAAATTATCGGTTAGAATTCAGAGTAGCTTCTCCAGAACCTTGTTAAGCGGCAATGCATTCAGCGTCATTTCTGCGGGAAGGCCGGCCTTACGGGCGATCTTCACCCCGTATTGAATATCCAAAAGCCCTTCGGTGCTGTGTGCATCGGGGTTTATACTGATCATTACCCCTTTTTCCAGGCAGTAAGGTATCCAGGTCCAATCGAGATCAAGGCGGTAAGGACTGGCATTCAATTCCATAATTACCCCGTTGGCGGCGCAGGCATCGATCACCTTCCGGTAATCAATGGGATAACCGGTCCTTCGGAGCAGCAGACGGCCTGTGGGGTGGCCCAGGATACGGGTATAGGGGTTTTCAATGGCCCTGATGAGTCGATGCGTCGCTTTTTCGATGTCCATAGTGAGTACCGAATGTACCGAAGCCACGATATAATCAAAAGTCTTCAACACTTCCGTATCGTAATCCAGGCTGCCGTCAGGTAAAATATCGGATTCTATGCCTTTCAGAATCCGGAATTTCCCTTTAAACGCGGCATTCAACTCATCAATCTCCTTGTGCTGCCGATACACCGTCTCCGGCCATAACCCGCGGGCGTAGGAAGCCGTCTGGCTGTGATCTGCTATTCCGAAGTACTCCCAACCGAGGTCACGGCACGCCTGAGCCATTTCCACCAGCGTGTGTTTTCCATCGGAATAGGTGGAATGATTATGTACCGCTCCCCGGATCGCCTCCCAGGTAATGATCTTTTCAGAAGAGACAGAACGGGAAAACTCTTCCTGTCCGTTTCGCATTTCCGGAATAATATACGGCACGCCGAAATCTTCATAGGCTTGCCGTTCAGAGGCAAAACCGTTTTTACCTAGAAAACTCAAAAAGGTTTCACCGTTCCCGTTCTGGTACCCCAGGTGCGCTTCGGCCGCACTTTTGATAATGCTTTTGGAAATAAAATCGCGGGCAGACGTTTTTTCTATCACTACCGGAATTTCCGTCCCCAGATAATGACCACGCCAGGTGCCGGGAGAAGACTCCTTCAGGTTTTGCTGAAAGCGGTCTTCGGGCAGTTTTATCCCTCCAAAACCGTCTTTCACCACCAGGAAGGCAAGCTCCGACACCACATTTTCGTAACGCGCCAATTCTCCTGTAGCATAAGCCTCCGGGTAAACCTTCCGGATCTCCTCCAGCGCCTGTCCGCTCAGCAGCAGGGCCTGATCCAGGCGAAGCTTCCCTTTCATGCTCTCCAGAAAGGCGATCGACTCCAGTATGGACTCCTGAGTACGCACCCCAAAACCTTTTACCTGTGCTATGGTCCCCTGTTCACAGGCCGCTTTCAACGCTGCTAAACTTTCGATATTCAGGTCTTTCCACAGGGCCTTTACTTTCTTAATGCCCAGTCCCTTTACCTGCATCACTTCGAAAAGCCCGGGCGGCGTACGGGCAGTCAGCTCTTCCAGTTCTTTCAGGGTACCCGTTTCCAGGATTTCAAGAATGGCTTTCTGAATCACTTTTCCATACCCCCTGATCTGCCCGATCTGGGCCGGGGTCATGCCTGCTATCTGCTGATCGAGGCGTTCTACGGTAAATACGGAATCTACATACGCTTTCGCCCTGACCGGGTCTACGTCGTGCAGGTCAAGAAGTTTTCCATCGAGCTGAAGAATATCCGCGATATCGGAATTGGTGAGTTGATTTTCCATATAGCACAAAGTTATAAAACAAAAAAAGATATCCTAAACGGATACCTTCCTTTGCTTAATACGATTATACGACTTTTACTGAGCGGTGTCTGCTGCTGCCGGAAGCGGCAGGGCCGGAACCGTAGTAGTAGTGGTAGCCTGCTCCACGTTGACATCACTGTCGGTAGCCTGCTGGGTACCTGTAGACTTGATGAAGATCAGTGTGCCTAAAGATCCGATCAGGATGAAAGTGAAAAATCCCCAGGTAAGCCGTTCTACAATATCTCCTGTTTTCTGAACACCAAACATCTGAGAGCCGCCGCTACCTCCAAACTCAGCGGAAAGCCCGCCCCCTTTCGGGTTTTGAATCAATACCACCACGGTGAGAAGAATAGCCGCTATAATTAATAATACAACAATAGTAGTTACCATAGATTTTCTAAATTTCGAGCCGCAAAGATAGCAATTTTAAACTATCCTGTATAAAATGTAATTAATTTTTTAATATGTTCTTTCAGGAGGGTAGCGCTTCAGGTATTTTTTAATCGCTTTTTTCTGAAAACTCAGGCGAGCTGCACGGCTCAAACGCTCTCCGGTAAAAGACAAAACGGGAGGTTCTGCCGCGGGCCGGTCTGCCTCTTCCAGCAATAGTGCATTTTTCCGGATAATTTCCCTCCCCTTTTCCCAATACTCCGCATAGGTTTCCAAAACCGGATAGCGGGTGAGCAAGGCGAAAGGCAATTCAAAATCCGGGTTATTGGCGCAGATAAAAACCAGTCCGCGCATATCTTCCTCACTCGTAAAATCCAGGTTCTCTATGATCTGGTTAAAATCCTTTACCATTTTGCCACCGTATCTCCAAAAATATTCAACACCAATTGATCCAGGATTTTGGGCACCAGGCTGGGTTCTGCCTCGGTGAGGGTCTGGTTCTGGGGGTAATCGAGGTAAAAAGCGAAGTCTTTCTCAAAATTATCCGCTTCATTGAATTTGTTCGAAAAAACCACCTCCACCACTACCGTGAGTCGGTTCATGGCCGCCTTGTCTCCGCTGGCGGAAGAGGCCACCCCGTCTGTCCGGTAGTCTACAATAGAACCTTCAATCTGGATATCTCCTCCCTGGGCCAATTGCTTTAATTTGGTGTTCCTTTGGTAATATTCTTTCAGTTTTTCTGTCAACTCCTGGGAAATGGTGGCGTAACTGGAAGGCGCCGATAAGGTAATATCCTGGATAGAAAATGTCTTCACATCCGCAGAAAGCGTACTTTTACCGGTGAAGGAATACACCCCGCACCCGGTAAGCAGGAAGGTCAGAAGTGCCAGGATACTAAGGTTTTTCATCGACAATATCGTATTGTTTGATCTTTCTGTAGAGTGTTCTTTCCGAAATCCCCAGACTTTGGGCGGCATATTTCCGCTTAAAATTATTCTTCTTCAGCGCCTTAATGATCATCTCTTTCTCGTTTTTTTCCAGGGAAAGCGAGTCTTCGTCGGTTTCGTGCGCGATATCTTCAATATCCTCACTGTTCCGCTGCACATCGTCGATTTTAAGCGTACTGGTACTTAAAGGAGAGTACAGGTTGTCTTCTTCGTGGGCGTACAGGGCGGGAACTTCCCGGCTTACTTCGTGGAAAAAATCGGGACTCACCACATCTTTGTCTACGGTATTGCCTGACATCAGGGAATACACCAGTTTTTTCAGGTCGGTCACGTCTTTTTTCATATCAAAAAGCACCTTATACAGGAGCTCCCGTTCGGAGAAATCCTGGGCGTCCCGGCTATTCAGCAGGGCGGGCAAACCCGCAGCCTGTTCTTTCGGAAGGTACTTCGCCAATACCGCCCCGTTGATCAGGCGTTCCGGCTCCAGGAGAGTGATCTGCTCGGCTATATTTTTCAGTTGCCGTATATTCCCCGGAAAACGAAAAGACCGGAGCATTACGCGGGCGTCTTCCAGCAATTCTACGGACTGAATCCGGTTTTTTTCGGCAAAATCTGTCGTGAATTTCAGGAAAAGCAATTCTATGTCAAACCCACGGTCGCGAAGCGGAGGCACCTTAATGGGTACGGTGTTCAAACGATAATACAGGTCTTCCCGGAATCTCCCGTTTTCTACCGCAGCCATCAGATCGACATTGGTGGCCGCGACGACCCGCACATCGGTTTTTCTGACGGTGGAAGACCCTACCGGAATATATTCTCCGTTTTCGAGCACCCGCAGAAGGCGTGCCTGGGTACCCACCGGCATCTCCCCTATTTCATCCAGGAAAATGGTGCCGTGGTTGGTGGTCTCGAAATATCCTTTCCGATCGTCCACGGCTCCTGTAAACGACCCTTTTACGTGGCCGAAAAGTTCGGAATCAATGGTTCCTTCCGGAATGGCGCCGCAGTTTATAGCAATAAAAGGCCCCCGCTTCCGGTTGCTCAGCCCGTGGATAATCTTCGAAAAAGATTCTTTTCCGCTACCGCTTTCCCCGTTAATCAGCACAGTCAGGTCAGTGGGCGCCACCTGTATGGCCACGCTCAGCGCGTAATTCAGGGCCGGGGCGTTACCTATGATCCCAAACCGGTTTTTTACATCCTGTATTTCACGGGTGTTCTCCATGCTCAGTCTACAATTTCCCCTTTAAGTGTCGCGGCACTGCAAGAAGTCACCAATACATTGACGTATTGCCCTTTTCCGTAGTGCTTCCGCGGGAAAACCACCATTTTGTTCTGATCGTTGCGTCCACAAAGGTCGTCGGCAGACCGCTTGGACTCCCCTTCGATCAGGATCCGGTACACTTTCCCAACCGCTTCCTGGTTCCGGGCCAGGGAATGTTCCTGCTGTTTGGCGATAATCTCGTTCAGACGGCGTTTTTTGATTTCTTCCGGCACATCGTCTTTCAATTTTTTGGCTGCGGGGGTACCCGGTCTTTCCGAATAAAAGAACATATACCCGTAATCAAAGCGCACGTAATCCATCAAGGAAAGGGTATCCCGGTGATCTTCTTCGGTTTCGGTACAGAAGCCGGCGATCAGGTCATGGGAAATGCCGCAGTCTTCGCCGATAATCTCCCGAATGCGGTCGATCTTACCGAGGTACCATTCCCGGTCGTACGTACGGTTCATCAGTTCCAGTATACGGGAACTTCCGCTCTGCGCGGGCAAATGGATATAATTGCAGATGTTGTCATACTTTTTCATGGTGTACAAGACGTCATCTGTAATGTCTTTGGGGTGAGAGGTGGAGAACCTGACCCTCAGGTCCGGACTGATCAGGGCCACTTTTTCCAGCAGCTGGGCAAAGTTGAACGATTGTTCCTCTTTTTTCCAGTTATACGAGTCTACGTTCTGGCCCAGCAGGGTCACTTCCCGGTATCCCTGGGCAAAAAGCTCCCGGGCTTCTTTCTCTACCGAATGCGGGTCGCGGCTGCGTTCCCGTCCGCGCGTATACGGCACTACACAGAAGCTGCACATGTTGTTGCACCCCCGCATAATGGAGATAAATGCCGACACCCCATTGGAATCGAGGCGTATGGGTGTGATGTCTGCGTAGGTTTCCTCCCGGGAAAGGAATACATTTACCGCCCTATGCCCCTCATCTACCTCTTGCAGGAGGTTGGGCAGATCGCGGTAGGCGTCCGGGCCAACCACGAGGTCTACGACCTTCTCTTCTTCCAGGAATTTCGTTTTCAGTCGCTCGGCCATACAGCCGAGTACCCCGATTTTCAGGCTCGGGTTTCGCCGTTTATTGGAATTCAGTATACTGAGGCGGTTACGTACCCGCTGCTCGGCATTATCGCGGATAGCGCAGGTATTCAGTAGAATGAGATCGGCTTCCACCACATCCGAAGTGGTAGAATACCCGTTATTCCGAAGAATAGACGCCACTACTTCGCTGTCGGCGAAATTCATCTGGCAACCGTAACTCTCAATATACAGCTTCTTTGTTCCGTTTACAAATTCATTGACCGTAATTCGGGCTTCTTCCACCTCTTCTGTCAACTCGCTCATCTTCTATTTAATTAAACATGCAAAAGTACGCATTTCTGCCATATTGTCAGAAATATCCGGGTATATTGTTAACACATTTTCCCGTCAATTTGTCTCTTTTCCTCAAAAAAAAGCACTTGACGCACATCAAGAACGTTTTTTTTGTAATTTGAAGCCCTATTCAACCCATTTGTCAGACCCATGATCAAAAAAATTGTGCCGGTACTCTTATGTACCGCATCTCTCGCTATGGGGCAATCGCCCCTGGTCTCCGGCCCGCCCGGAAAAGCAGGAATTTCGGAGGAAAGGCTCAGTCGGATCGACACCCTGTTCAGCGGGGCAGTCCGCCGCGGGGAGATCCCGGGTGCCGTAGCCCTCATCGCCCGTCAGGGGAAAATCGTATACCTGAAAGCCTTTGGCAACGCCTCCCCCGGGCGGGAACAAAAGACAGACGACATCTTCCGGATCGCATCACAAACCAAAGCCATTACAGCCACGGCTCTGATGATGCTGTGGGAAGAAGGCCGATTTCGCCTGGATGACCCGGTATCCCGGTACATCCCCGAATTTGAAGGGGCGGGACTCCTGCATACCTTTAACGAAAAAGACTCCACTTTCACCACCCAACCGGCCTCCGGACCCATTACGGTACGGCATCTGCTCACCCACACCTCGGGCATTGGCTACGGGGTGATTGACGACAGCACCTTCCGGAAAATTTACCGCAAAGCCGGCATCCGGGAACTGTTTACGACCGACCCTCTGAGTACGGGGGAAAACATCCGCCGCCTGGCGAAAATGCCCCTTCACTTTAATCCAGGGGAAAAGTACAAATACAGCGCAGGGCTTGATGTAGCCGGCTACCTGGTAGAGGTACTGTCCGGGAAACCCCTGGATGTTTTTTTCCGGGAGCGGATTTTCGAACCCCTGGAGATGAACGACACTTATTTCTACCTGCCCGATAGCAAAGCAAGGCGACTGACCGATGTGCAGACCAACAAGAACGGCGCCTGGTCGGTATTTAACGACAACCCTTACTACGATGCGATGTATCCGGTACGAGGCGGAAAAACCCTCTTCTCCGGAGGCGCCGGCCTGGTCTCTACCGCTACCGACTACGCCCGTTTCCTCCAAATGTACCTGAACAAAGGCACCTATAACGGCAAACGCCTGCTGAGCCGCCTGACGGTAGACGTCATTATGGCCAATCAGGTGGGCGACCTCTGGGGAGGCGCCGCGGGTAACGAGCATCTTGGACTGGCCTTTTCCGTAGTGACACCCAAAGGGGTAAGCACGGGCGGCCTGGGCAGCGAAGGCACCTTTGCCTGGGGAGGGTATTTCAATACCCAGTATTTTGCCGATCCGAAAGAAGAAGTCATCGGCGTGCTGATGAAACAAACTCAGGAAATAAAAGGAGAGCAGACCTCCTGGAAATTCCGGCAGCTGGTTTTCCAGACGATAAACGACTGATCAAAGACTCTTGGAAAACCCTCCAGGCGCAGATAAATGTTCCCAAATGATGAAAAGCAGACCGCGTTTAGCGGAAGGCACCTAGCTAAAAAAAGTATGAAAAAAACACTCTCCCTTCTGATCCTCGCGATCATGACCCTTATTTCCTGCTCGGAGAGCCGGAAAATCAAACTGCTGGTATTCAGCAAAACCACGGGTTTCCGCCACGACTCCATTGAGCCGGGCATAGAAGCCCTTAAAAAAATGGCAGAAGAAAAAGGTTTTACGGCCGACTTTACCGAAGATGCATCTGCCTTTACCGAAAAAAATCTGGCGCAGTACAGTACGGTGGTGTTCCTCAACACCACGGGCGATATTCTCGACGCCCGGCAGCAGGAGGCCTTTGAGCGTTATATCCAGGCCGGAGGCGGTTATGTGGGCATACACTCGGCCACCGATACAGAATACGACTGGCCCTGGTACGGGGAGCTCGCCGGCGCGTGGTTCCTTGACCACCCCAATGACCCGAGCAATGTTCAAAAAGGAAAATTCACCGTAGTAGATAAAGACCATTGGGCAACCGAAGGAATGCCTGAACACTTTGAACACACGGATGAGTTCTATAATTTCAAAAACCTTTCGAAACATATTCATCCTCTGCTTACCATTGATGAAACTTCGTATATCGGCGGGAAAAACCCCGATTTCCATCCCATGAGCTGGTACCATGAATTTGACGGCGGGCGCGCTTTCTACACAGCATTGGGCCATACGAAAGAATCTTTCCAGGATCCGCTGTTCCTGAATCACCTGTGGGGCGGCATCAAATATGCCTCGGGTGGAGAAAAACCGAAAGCCGTAGACTATTCTAAATCCAGGCCGGAGGAGAACCGGTTTACCAAGGTAGTGCTGGCCGAAAAGCTCGACGAACCCATGGAGCTTTCGGTGCTGGACAACGACCGTATCCTCTTTATTCAGCGCAAAGGGGAGATCCGCCTGTTTAACAATAAAACGGGAGAACTGAAAGAAGTGACCAAATTGCCCGTCAGCACCAAATACACCAATAAAGCAGGAGAAGTAAGGGAAGCCGAAGACGGCCTCCTGGGCCTGGGCAAAGACCCTAACTTCGCGAAGAACCACTGGATCTACCTTTTTTATTCCGATCCGGAAAAGTCGGCCAATGTGTTGTCGCGCTTTGAGTTCCGCAACGACCAACTGGTAATGGAATCGAAAAAAGAGCTGCTGGAAGTAGCTGTACAAAGGGAGGAATGCTGCCATACCGGAGGGTCTATTGCCTGGGACAAAGACGGCAACCTTTACCTTTCTACGGGTGACAACACCAACCCCCACGGCTCTAACGGGTACAGTCCCAGTGATGAACGCCCGGGACGGGAGTCGTGGGACGCCCAACGGTCATCGGGCAATACCAATGACCTGAGGGGAAAAATCCTGAGGATCAAACCCCAGGACGACGGTACGTATACGATACCCGAGGGGAACCTTTTTCCGGAAGGAACGGCGGGAACGCGCCCGGAAATCTACAGCATGGGCCACCGGAACCCTTTCCGTATCTCCGTAGATCAGCATAGCGGCTACCTCTACTGGGGAGATGTGGGACCTGACGCCCGCGACCCCAAAGAAGACCGCGGGCCCGCAGGCCACGATGAAGTGGGCCAGGCCAAAGGACCGGGCAATTTCGGATGGCCACACTTTGTAGGCGATAACAAGGCCTACAACAAATACGATTTCGAAAAAGAAGTTTCCGGTCCGAAATGGGATGCAGAAGCCCCAATCAATACCTCCAAAAACAATACCGGACTGGAGAAACTCCCCCCCGCTCAGAAAGCCTTTGTGTGGTACCCTTACGGCTCTTCGCCGGAGTTCCCTCTCATGGGGAACGGAGGCCGCAACGCCATGGCCGGTCCCGTGTATTACGAGGCCGATTTTAAAAAGGCAGAACGAAAATTCCCTTCCTACTATGATCAGAAGTTATTTATTTACGAATGGATGCGGGGCTTCATCATGTCAGTTACCCTCGATAAAAACGGAGATTTTGTACGCATGGAAAGGTTCCTGCCCAATCAAACCTTCAACAACCCCATGGACATGGAGTTTGCTCCTAACGGCGACCTCTATATGCTGGAATACGGTACCGGTTGGTTTGTGCAGAACGACAACGCCCGCCTGATCCGCCTGGAATATAACGGCGGCAACCGAAAACCTGAAGTGGTGGCCAGCGCCAGCGTACCCGGCGGCGCCGTTCCCCTTCAGGTAGAACTCTCGGGAGAGGGCAGCCATGACCTGGATGACGACGCCCTCACCTATCACTGGGTCATTACCTCCGATAACGGCTTCAAAGAAGAGATCAAAGGGGAAAAAGGGAGCCTTACCCTCGATAAGCCCGGTCTGTACAAAGCCGTGCTGACGCTGAAGGACGGCAAAGGCGGCGAGGCCTCTTCTACCGTGGAAATTGCGGCCGGAAATGACCTGCCGGTGGTAGACCTTTCCTTGGGCGGACACAATACCAGCTTCTACCGCGCCGGAGGGAGCTTCCCTTATTCTGTACAGGTTACCGATAAGGAAGACGGCGCTCTCGGCAATGGAATTGCAGCCGACCAGGTGGTATTTACCGCGGATTACCTGGCAGAAGGTTTCGACAAAGTGACCATCGCCCAAGGACATAAAACGGCAGATGAAACAGTGATTATGGCTAGCCGGGGACGAAAACTGATTGAAGGATCGGATTGTAAATCCTGCCACGATGTAGACAAAAAGTCGATCGGACCCACCTACCGTGCCGTTTCGGCCAAATACGAAAAGCGCTCCGACGCGCTGGGGTACATTAGCCAGAAAATTATTGACGGAGGAAGCGGTGTATGGGGAGAAGTGGCCATGGCCGCCCACCCTAACCTGCCGAAGCAGGATGCAGAAGAAATGGCCCGCTATATCCTGAACATCACCAAAGAAAAATCGGCGGGCTACCTCCCCCTTCAGGGTACTTACACTACTACCCTGCCCAAGGGCGACGCCGGCAAAGGTTCCTTTATTTTCCGGGCGGCCTATGCCGACCAGGGCGCCAACGGCTTACCTTCCGTGCAGTCAGAACGCACCCTGGTGTTACGGAATGCCGTGCTGGATATTCATGCCTTTGACCTGGAAACCGACATCATGAAAATGACCTTCAACGATATGAAGCTGCTGATGCCTCAGAAATCGGGAGCGCATGTGGCTTTGTATGACATCGACCTGAACGGCGTTTCGGGAATGGTGGTGTATGCCCTGGCGCCGGAAGCCCAGGTCAATGCCGTAGGAGGAAAAGTGGAACTGCGACTGGGAAGCCCTACCGGTACGCTCCTCGGTGAATCGGTACTGATCAAGCCTACGCCCGCGCTTACCCAAACCCCTAATGTGCTGAACATTCCGGTGCGTGTAGCGCCCGATGATCTTCAAAAGAACCAGAATCTCTACCTGGTTTTCGTCCATCCGGAAATTAAAGACAAAACGTTGATGGTGGTGGTCGGGGCCGAAGTAAAGCTCGGCAAATAAAAGAAAAAAGGGGCAGCAAATTCGCTGCCCCTTTTTCTTTTATTTCAAACTCGAAAGATATTCAATGACGTCTCTTAACTCGTGCCTGCTCATCAGGTCTTTCATGGGCGGCATGGCGGAGGGATAGTTTTCCCGGTGGGTAATGCGGGATACCGGCACCCTCAGGGGTTCGGCCTCCGAGGTTCTCAGTACCAGTTCGGCCGCGCTTTCCTTTTCCAGAATCCCGGTAACTTCCTGTCCGCCGGCAAGCGTCAATTTTACCGTACCAAAACCAGGGGCCAGGCGGGCACTAGGCTCCAACAGGGCTTGCAGCAACTGCTTCCTTTCCAGCAAATTGCCTATCTTACTAAGATCCGGCCCTACCGAAGCACCGTCTGTGGTACCCATAGAGTGGCAGCGTACACACTGTCCGGTCTCGTTCTGCTTAAAGTATTGTTCCCCTCTCCAGCGGTTTCCGCCGTGCAGCACATCGGCATATTCTTCAAAGATGTCGCCTTTCGGCAGTACCGCCTGAAGCTCCTGTGCCAGGGCCGTTGAACCCGAAGCCTCGATGGCATCGGAAAGGTCAAGCCTCAGACCGTCCGGGAAGTCTTTGTTCTTTACTTTCCGGATCAATGACCGGAAAAGGGTCTCTGTTTTTTCAAGGGGCATTTCGCCCAAGCTTTTCATCATTCTTTGCTGCTCTCCCTGTTCTCCCTTGCTTATCACCTGGTTCACCATGGCGCTTAACAGTTCAGGCGAAATATCCAGTTTGTTCAGCATACCCAAAGCCGTTCCGCGCAGGCCTCTGTCCTGGCTCTTCAGGGCATCGTTAATGAGGTCTCCTACTTTTGCGTAGTTGAGGTCTGCCAATGCGGTAAGAATGCCGGAGCGAATCTGGGGATCCTGATTTTTTCGGTAAATGGCCTCCAGTTTTTCATTAAAATCGGTCACTTTGAACTCTTTCAGCACATTAAGGGAAGCATTGACGATGGCGGGGTCGTCACTCGACAAGAATCCGTCCATCTCGGGAACCAACAAGGCTTTCACCTTCGCCGCATCCCGGGTTACGGGACCTCTGTAGCGGCCGTCTACCCTATCCAGTACCGAAGGCTCCGCCCATACGGCCATGGTGGCCAGGGCCTCTCCTCTCAGTACGCCGGGCGCTTCCGGGTCTTTGGCATAAGCCACCAGGTCATTCAGTTGCTGGTCTCCTCCCACCCTGAGCGCAGCGTTAATGGCCCGGCGCATAATGACTTCCGAACGGATCTCATGGCGCTTCACCAGGGCAGCCAGGGCCGGTAAAGCCTTGGGAACCGAAAGATCATCGTTAATGGCACGGGCGGCTTCCGCCACAATATACAAGTCACTGTCATTTAGGGAACGGGCCAGCTCCGGATCCTGCCATTTCCGCATCACCAATACTGCGGCCAGGCGTACTGTCCTCTCCGGATGGGTGATCATGGCATAGACTGCGGGACGGTCTTCTATCCGCGACAGCGCCAGGGTAGCCGCGTGGCGGATAAACAAATCGGTGTCGTTATTTCTTTTCAGCAAATCAATCAGTCCGCTCACGGCCTCCTGGTGTCCTATTCTACCCAAAGCCTGGGCCGCATAAAACTGCACACGGGGATGGGCATGAGTGAGGAGAGGCACCAGGCTTTTTCCTGCCGCCTTGTGCCGCACATCGCCCAGCACTTTCGCGGCCTGGGCTATAATTTCAGGGTCACTGTCGGCCAACAAACCGGTCAGTACTTTCGCATCTCCTTTCTTCGCGGCCAGAAGCTGTCCCATGCCCCAGATGGCGTGCACCCGGGCCAGCTGGTTTTCCGTTTGCCGGGCGGCTTTGGTCAGCAGACTGGTGCCTTCCGAACGGGAAGCCAGCTCAAACTGGGCTTTCTGACGGATCCGCTGATCTTCAAAAAACAGGAGTTCGTACAGTTCTTTTCCGCTTTTCTTTTCGTAATCGGCCGCCATCAGCGTCTGGGTCTTTTTACGGATCTCGCTGAATTCGTCTGTAGTTACGTCAATCTTCCATACCCTTCCGTAGTTTTTGGTGCCCCATCCGTTCACCCAGTCTGCAGCGTAAAGGGCGCCGTCTGTGCCGAACCGTATACCGGTAGCCAAGATACCGTTTACCATATCGGTTTCCGAATTAAAATCGAAGCTGGCGCCTTTTGGTTTCAGGTCAAACGACCAGATGTGCGCGCCCGAAGGAGTACCGGTAAATTCCACCAGGAAAAACTTGTTAAGCCAGTCTTTGCCCAGCGCCGTACCCGGATTAAACTGCATACCGGTAGGTCCGTTATGGTAGTTCCGGATTGGCGGGAGGAAATAAGCGGCCTGCTCATCGTGGCGGGGCAGGTACATGCCTTCGTCCATCCATACCTTATACCGGTTGTTTTTCGGATCGGTATATTTCCCGAACTGCCAGTTGATTCTCCAGCCGGAGTCGGAACCGTCTACCAGGTGTACCAGGCGTTCCGATTCTCCCGGATGGTCGCCGTCGTTATCTGAGCTGATCAGGTTTCCGTACTGGTCAAACACAAATTCGTGGGTATTCCGGTGGCCGTGCGAAAACACCTCAAAATCGGAGCCGTCCGGGTTGCAGCGTACAATCACCCCTTCATTGGGGAAGAAGTGGTGGTTTCCGGCTTTGTCAATTACATTCATGCCGGGATCACCGATACCCCAGTAGATTTTGCCGTCAGGCCCTTCCACCAGTCCTGACATGCCGTGGCCGCTGAACCCTACGTGTACATGCCATCCGTGAGATATCGACGTTTTCTTGTCATAATATCCGTCTCCGTTCGTGTCTTCCAGTCGCCAGAGGTCAGGACCCAATCCTACAAAGGCATCCTTTCTCCGCACCAGAATGGCACCGGCCACGTCGGTAATTTCATCGTGGAAATCGCTCAAGACGCGCGTGGAACGGTCGGCCCGCCCGTCGCCGTTCGTGTCTTCCAGTTTCCAAATTTCCTCTTTTTCCACGGCCAGATCGCGCCAGTCGTGAGAGCCGTCACCGTTCAGATCTTCCAGCCAGTTATTCTTTTCCGACTCTTTGGGGTCAAAGAACCGCTTCAGAAAAGCCCGGCGGTCTTCCACACTCTGCCAGCTGATAGATTCCGTCATCCAGTCGC
>JBEBRS010000053.1:0-15153 GCA_040394705.1 Leadbetterella byssophila | reverse complement strand
CCCATGTAGGAAGGACACATCGTACCCCCGCTCAGGTGACTTTTCCGGCAGTCGCCCGAGCCGTTGCATTGCTCTGCGTGTTGCAGGATATCCTGGTCTTTAAACCGAAACGCGGTATGAAACTCCGGTGTTTTTTGTCCGGGGAAATACCGCAGAAACTCGTCCATGGGCGGGGTATCCACTATTTTTCCCGCGTTGAAAATATTTTCCTTGTCCCAGATGGCCTTTAACTCCCGGATCAACGCATAGTTATGTTCCCCGATTTGTTCCCGGATAAATTCTCCCCTCAGGCGGCCGTCGCCGTGTTCACCGGAGAGAGAGCCTTTGTATTTTTTGACCAGGGCCGAAATTTCTTCCGCGATGAGGCGAAACTGCTTTTTGCCTTCGTGTGTCTTCAGGTTAATGATAGGCCGGAGGTGCAACTCTCCGGTAGCGGCATGGGCATAATGTACGCAAAACATACCATTTTTATCCAGAATATGGTTAAATTCGAGGATAAATTCGGGCAAATCGTTTACGTCTACCGCGGTATCTTCTATCACCGCCACGGCTTTTTCATCACCGGGAAGGTTAGAGAGAAGGCCGAGGCCGGCTTTGCGGAGCGACCAGATGCGTTTTACATCGGCCCCCAGCACCAGGGGAAAATCATGGCCGAGTCCGGACCGGCGCATTTCGGCTTCCAGGGCCGCGGCCGTGTCGCGAATTTCTTCTTCGGTATCTCTTGAAATCTCTACACAGAGAATAGCGCCGGGGTCACCGTTCACAAAGAAACGGTTGGCCGACTGCTCCCTGTTCGATTTGGTACATTCCAGGATATAATGGTCGATCAGCTCCACGGCGCTGGGGGCATACCGCAGGGCAATGAGGTTGGCCCGCAGAGATTCATCTACCGTGGCGCAATGTACTGCCACTACTCCCTGGAACTTGGGAGGCAGGGGGTTGACATGGATTTTAAGCTCGGTCATGAACATGAGCGTGCCTTCTGATCCGGCAATGAGTTTGCAGAAGTTAAACACTTCGGCAGAGGTATCGGTAAAGACTTCGGTTTCGAGGAGTTCGTCAATGGCATAACCGGTATTGCGGCGGGTAATGCTTCGTTTCGGAAATTCCGCGCGAATATTATCCTGGTTATCCAGATTTTGAAGGGTACGGAAGATGTGTGTGTAAATGCGGTCCTCCAGTGACCACGCGCTTTGTTTTTTCTCGTGAATGCTTCGTATCTTCTGTATGAATTCTGCTTTGGGAAGATCTTTGAACGTGACAAAGGAGCCGTCGCTCAGGTAGCCGCTGACTTCGAGGAGGTGATCGCGCGCGCTGCCATAGACCACGGAGTTGGAACCGCAGGAGTTGTTCCCCACCATACCGCCGATCATGGCCCGGTTGGCCGTGGAGGTCTCGGGTCCATAGTACAGTCCGTAAGACCGAAGGTGCATATTCAGCTCATCTCTTACTACGGCGGGTTGCAACCTTACCCAGGATTCTTCCGGGTTTACTTCCAGTATGCGAGTAAAGCCACGGGACACATCCACTACGATACCCTTCCCTACCACCTGCCCGGCAAGGGAGGTACCAGCGGTACGCGGAATGA
This sequence comes from Leadbetterella byssophila, assembly GCA_040394705.1. Lineage (GTDB taxonomy): Bacteria > Bacteroidota > Bacteroidia > Cytophagales > Spirosomataceae > Leadbetterella > Leadbetterella byssophila_B. The sequence continues at coordinate 13,565 of JBEBRS010000053.1, read as the reverse complement.
GGGTAACGCGGTAGTCGTGTGCAAACCGGATCAGGGCCTGCACATCTTTTTCGTCTTCGGGAAACACCACACCGAGGGGAATTTCGCGGTACGCTGAAGCATCCGTGGCGTAGAGTATCCTCGTTACTTTATCGGTCAGGATTTCTCCTTTAAAATTTTTCTTTAGGTCTGCCCAGTGTAAAGCCATCGATCACTACCTGATTTTCGGCTTTAAAATTACAAACATTTTGGGGGAGATGGGCAAATTTTCCTCAGGATTCCAACCTTTTCCGCAGAAATGCGGTCTTTCGGATAAGACCTTTATAACTATATAACTATGTCGAGAAAAATTTTACTTTTTTTACTACTTGGCGCCTTCCATTCGGGCTGTACCGACGACTGTACCCAGGTGCGGACCTATGCGGTATGGATGCCTTATACCCTGGGTTACGAATCGATTGTAAAGGGAATTTCCAGTTCAGGTCCGGTGGAGATGGAGCAGCCCGGCAAAATCTACGTGTACCAACAGTACCTGCTGATTGGCGAGGTAAAGAAAGGAATTCACGTTATTGACAATTCCGATCCGCGTTCGCCCCGGCCGGTTTCTTTTATAAAGATCCCCGGGGTACTTGATTTCGCAGTAAAAGACCAGGTATTGTATGCCGACAGTTACATGGACCTGGTGGCCCTGGACCTGAGCAATCCCCTGGCAGTAACCGAAGCGGGGAGGAAGGCCAAAGTGTTCCAAAGCGGAACATGGCAGGGGCGATCCTGGTATTATGACGCGCGTAACCAAACCGTTACGGATTATGTAAAGGAAATCCGGACAGAAACTTTCAAGACCAATTGCGGCAATGAGGACCCGCGCTTTTTCGGTACGATGTGGGACAAATCGGAGTACGCCGTTCTCAACAGCTCAGGCCCGCAGGGGCCCACGGGTAGTACAGGCGATGCCGGCGGACAAGGCGGCTCCATGGCCCGCTTCACGCTGTACGACAACTACCTGTACAGTGTGAGTGACAGCGACCTGATGGTGTTTGACATCCGCAACCCTTCCCGCCCCGACTCCACGGCAAAAATTAACCTGGGCTGGGGTATAGAAACCATTTTCCCCTACGAAGACAAGCTGTTTATCGGTTCGAATACGGGCATGTACATTTATGACAACCGCAACCCGGAAAAGCCGGAGCGCATGGCCATCTTTAACCATGCCCGGGCCTGTGATCCGGTGGTGGTGCAGGGAGACCTGGCGTATGTGACCCTCCGCACCGGCACCTGCGGCACCGCGCCCAACCAGCTCCAAGTGATCAACATAGAGAACCTTTACTCGCCCTTCCTGATCCGGAGCTACCCCATGGAGAATCCTCACGGGCTGTCAGTACTTGACCAGACTCTTTCGGTATGCGAAGGTGACGCCGGCCTGAAGTCGTTTAACGTCACGGAGCCCAACGCCATAGTGCAACTGCAGCATCTGCGTGCGCACCACGCCTACGATGTGATTCAGCTAAGCTCCCGTGTTTTGCTGGTGATAGGAGACGACGGTTTTTACCAGTACGACAACTCCGACCCTTCCAATTTGCAGCTATTGAGTAAGATTACTACTCCGTGAAGGAGAGGTTGGATGTTAGATGTTAGATATTAGACATTAGATGTTAGATGTTAGAAATTAGATGTTAGAAATTAGATGTTAGATGGGGCCGGTGGGGCGGTTTAGTGCTGAAAGCGGCAAGCTAAATTTTTATACCAATGAAAAAAATATACATTCTATTGTTATTCATAGGCTTCGCTGCTCAGGCTCAGGAGCGGGAAGTAAAAACCTCGAAGTTTGTTAACCAAACGGAAATTGCGTTGCTGGCAGGGCGAAGCTTAAAAGGAAATACCTATTATTATCCCTATTATAGTTCATATTATCCATGGCCGGCTCCCAGTCCGACGTACACGAAAGGAAACACGGGAAGTTTCAGTGTGCAGACATTCAACGGCTGGAGGCTGAAACCGAAGACGGCGGTGGGCTTCACCACCGGCCTGGATGCCTACCAGGGTGCCCTTATCCTGCCCCTGGCGGCCGGGGTTAGGCAGGTACTCTTTGAGAAAGGGCCTACCCTCTCTAAAATTCAGGCTTCGCTAGACCTGGGGGCAGGTACTTTGTGGCTGGACGGAGAGGAACAGGTATCGAAGGAAGGGGGACTGATGATTAACCCGGCTATTGGTTTTGTGTTTCCTACACGCTCGGGTTCGGCCTTCCTGTTGAACTTCGGGTACAAGTACCAGCATTACTCCCTTTCCTATTTTTATACCGAGGATAACTTCACTACGGAGACCCGGAATATTAAACGGTTACAGGTAAGGCTGGGATTCCAGTTCTGAGAGGGCATCAGAACGTTTATTCGCGGAGAGGTGTTTTACTTCTATCGGTAGTGTGCGTAATTTTGCCGCCTAAACGTTTTTGTAATGACCATTTGCCATATCCTCACTTATTCTTATGATAACGGTGGTACCTCTCAGGTGGTTGCCGACCTGGCCTCCTTTCAGACCGCAAAGGGGGATAAAGTCAGGATATTGTCTACCGAACTGCCGGGGCACTCGCGTTACCCGGTTCCCCCCGGCGTGGAGCTGATTACCTTCAAGCCGGAAACCATGACCCGGGTGATACCTCTTTACAGCTCTGCGATGTACGACTATGTGCAGGCCAACGACAAAGACATTGACGTGTACCACCTGCATTGCCTCTGGAATTACGGGGAAATGATGATAGATAAGTTGCATTTGCACCATAAAACGGTGGTGACCATTCACGGAAGCCTGCACCCGTATACCTTCAAAGGCCTGGTATATTACAAACGTCTGGTGTATTCCAAATGGTTTCAAAAGAATTTCCTTCAAAAGGTAAAGATTATCCACTTGCTGCACGAGGGAGAAGTGAAAGACGTGACCGATTATCTGGGCCACCGGCCCGAGAACCTCGAAGTGGTTCCGAACGGTATTGATCTCCAACCGGTTCCCCTTCCTGAAAAAAGGAACCGCCATGAGCTTTTGTATATAGGCCGCCTCCACCAGAAAAAAGGGCTGGATATCCTGATGCCCGCGTTTAAGAAGATTGTAAAGGAAAGACCCGATGCCCGTCTGCGGATTGCGGGTCCGGACGACGGCATGCTGGATTATATCCGGGAATACACGACAAAAAACGGACTGGAAGAGCAGGTGGAAATCCTGGGTACCGTCACGGGTACGGCCAAGAAGGAGCTTTTCAGCCGGGCGGGAATTTTTGTGCTTCCCACCTACTCGGAGGGCTTCTCCCTGGCGGTGATGGAAACGTTAATGTACGGACTGCCCGCGGTAGTTTCCGACCAGACCGGGCTTTCGCCCCTGCTGGAGAACTACGAAGCGGCCGTAGTGACCGAACTGAACGCCGAGGCCTACGCAGCAGGTGTACTCCAGGTGATGAATGATCCGGTTTTATACGAGAGCCTGCCCCTGAACGGGCGCCGTCTCCTGGAAGAAAAGCTGGAAAAAGGCCAGGTTTGTGCCGAGTTTAACCGGCGGGTATACGACAAGTTCAGAAGCTGAACGCGACTTGCGTTATGACAGAAAAAGAAACCGTAAAAAAGTACCTCCCCATGGTGCTGTCTATTGCTATCTTTATGCAGATGCTGGACTCCACCATCCTCAATACCTCTTTGCCGGCTATTGCGCATGATTTCGGAGAATCTTCTCTTAACATGCAAAATGCCATCATTGCATACGTGCTTACGCTGGCCCTGTTTATGCCGGTAAGCGGTTTCCTGGCCGACAAATACGGAACGCGGCGTATTTTTATATTTGCCCTGCTTCTTTTTGCGCTTGGTTCGGTATTCTGCGGCCTTGCTTCCCACCTCACAGAACTGGTGATTGCCCGGGTGGTGCAGGGAATAGGAGGCAGCCTTATGACGCCGGTGGCCAAGCTGGCGCTGATCAAAACCTTTCCTAAAAATGAACTGGTAAAGGCCATGAATTTTGCCATTATCCCTGCCCTGATCGGCCCGATTCTGGGTCCGCTGGTAGGCGGCTACATGGTAGATTATCTTTCCTGGCACTGGATTTTCCTGATCAATGTACCCATCAGCCTGGCCGGCCTGGTGATGGGTTTAAAATACATGCCGGATTACCGCAGTAATGTCATTGATTTTGATTTTAAAGGCTTCCTGATTTTTGCCGGCGCTTCCCTCCTCTTGTCTGTTTCGGCCGAACTGTTCACCGATTCGCACAAGGTAACGCCGGTGCTGATGATGGGCATCCTGGGCTTTGTGCTGATGTACTACTATTTTAAGCATTCGCATACCGACCAGAACCCCATTTTCCCTTTCAGCCTTTTCCAGGTGCGTACTTTTCGCCTGGGTATTCTGGGTAACCTGGCCACCCGCCTGGGCATCAGTTCCATTGGCCTGCTGGTTCCCCTGCTGATCCAGGTGGCGTATGGAAAGTCGGCCGTGATTTCCGGCTGGCTGATCGCCCCCATGGCTCTGACGGCCATTTTCGGGAAGTCGTTTGTGCTTGCCATTTTAAACCGTTTCGGCTACCGGACCACGCTGATGGCCAATACCGCCATTATTGGTTTTATTATATGCTTATTCGCCATTCCGGGAGAGAATACGCCCATTATATGGTTTTTACCTATTGTAGCGCTTTTGGGTTTCTTCAACTCCATCCAGTTTACGTCTATGAACACCATTTCCATTGCCGACCTGCGCGACTACCAGAACAGCAGCGGCAATTCCCTTATATCAGTGAATCAGCAACTGGCCATTGGTTTTGGTATTTCCTTTGGGCTCATTATACTGCGCACTTTTGAAGAAGCCTTTAGTGGGCAAAGCATTCATACCGCTTTTCGTTATACCTTTCTGGTGATGGGCATTACCACCATCCTCTCCGGGTTGCTCTTCCGGAGGCTGCATATTTCGGATGGGAAAAATTTGAGGGCGCAGTCGTGAGGTATACAAGCGTCACAAGAACGCTACAGTGACCAGGAAGTAATGCGGGATCCCGAAATGTTTACCGAGGTCTTCGGGTTCTACACCGGCCTCCACTACTTCACAATACGACCCGCCGCCGTTTTTCTGCGCGTGCGGCGTAATCATAGCCAGGAGGGGTATGGTTTGTCCGATAGCATAGGTCAGCACCTTTTTGCCTGCAAAAAAATCTTTCATCGCATATCCGAACTTATCCTTTTGCAAAGCGTACTGTCTTCTTCCGGCCCCAAAACTGGCGTGGCGGATCCAGGTACGAAACTTCAGGCTTTCATTATCTAGTTCCGAAAAAAAACGAAATTCATAGTGAGCGCTGTCGATTTCCAGGTAATCTTTATCCGCTATTCCATTCAGGAGGGTATCGGTTTTTACCAGTTCTCCTTTTTCAAATTCCTTCAGAATAATAACCGGCGCTTTTCCTTTCAGAGCCTCTCCTGCGAATTTAAAGTTTTCGATGTTGATATTCTGAAAGTCGAGAATTTGATTGATGACTTTCTCTTCCACTCCAAAGTCGGACTGCATTTGTATTTCCTGGGCGTGACCCAAACCCAGTCCTGCTACCGCCCACATTCCTACATACATTATTCCTTTTTTCATATCTGTTATATTTTTGATGCAAACTTATTTCGATGCTGCCGGCAAATGGGTTAAACAATGAAAATTAGTGTGAATTAGTGTGAAAGCATGGTGATGTTGCCTGATCTAAACCCTATTTTTGAACCATTAATGCCCCCGATGCAAAAGAACATCCTCATAGCGGCTCTCCTTCTGTTCTGCACCCTGTTTACCATTGTGGGCCTGCAGCTGTATTCCCATATTTCACGTTATAAAACAGAGGAAGAAATTTTTCACCGGAAAATCAATGAGGTACTGAAAGAATCGGTGGAAAAGGCCTTTGAACTAAAAAGAGCCGCTGTAATTGAGGAGCTGAAAGCGTACCTGAACGACGAATCCAGGGTAAGCATAACCTGCCACTGGAGTGAGCAAAATAAAGTAACCGTTTTCACTATTGCCGATGTGGACACCTCCGTTTACGGACAGCACAAGGTAAGCTTCAGCAAGGAAAACATTCCCGGCAGAATAGATTCGGTTACGCCGGAGGTGCGGAAGCGTTTTATCGGGATATTTGCCGGAGATGTGGAATATGAACTGAAGAAAGGGAACGTATGGTATTATACGGTCAATATCGGTAATTTTCTGGACGAAAAGTATTTCAAAACACCGATCACGCTGGCTGAAACAGAGACCCTCTACCGTGACCTCCTGGCGGAGAATTACGTGAATGAGCCTTTTGAGTTGAATCGTTCTTCCCAAGGCCGCGACCTCCTCTCCACCGAAGCTATAAATATGACGATCCACCGGGCAAGCGAACCCCAATACGTGCAGGCGTTTTTTAAAAGTCCGTATACGTACATTATCCGTAAGCAGGCGGCAGCCCTGACGGGATCGGCTCTCCTGATTGTGATATCGGTCATTACCTTGGGGTATATCATGAAGGTGATGCTTTCCCAGCAAAAACTGAATGAGCAGAAAGACCAGCTTGTGACGAACATTACGCATGAGTTAAAAACTCCGCTGACCACCATACAGATGACCGCAGAAGCTGTAAAGACTTTTGACCTGGGTCCTGAAGAGGTTCAGCATTACATGGATATTATCCTGCGGAACACGGAGTCGCTGGATCACATCACTACGGAGATTCTTACCGAAGCGCGGGTGGGGCAGCAGGCTCCTCAGATGGAGGATGTGAATATCACGGCGCTGGTTACGGAGGCGGGGAAGGATAATGATGACCTGGAAAATGAGGTGGATGCCGCGTTTACTATCCGTACGGATGCCACGTTATTGGGTAAAGTGCTCAAAAATCTCCTTGATAATGCGACTAAATACAATACCAGTACGAAGAAAAGAGTGATTGTTTCTGCCGTTCAAAACCCAAAAGAAAGACGAATAACGGTAGCCGATAACGGTATGGGTATCCCGGATGCCTATAAAGACAAGGTCTTTGAGCGGTTTTTCCGTGTGCCTACCCAGGATGTGCACGATCACCGCGGGTATGGCATAGGACTGAGTTATGTTAAGCAGGCCATGAAATTACTGGGGGGAAAGGTGGAACTACACGATAATTCGCCCCAGGGAAGTATTTTTACTTTGATTTTTCCGGAATGAAGAAAATCCTGATTGCCGAAGACGAACTTTCTCTTGCCGGGGTTATCGCCGATAGTCTGAGGCGCAAGGGATTTGCTGTTAAAACGGCTGAAAATGGACTGGAAGCCATCAAATACGTACAGCAGGAAACTTTTGATCTGTATATCCTGGATGTGATGATGCCCCGGCTAAGCGGCTGGGATGTGGCCGCAGAAATCAGGCAGAACGACCTCCATACGCCCATCCTGTTCCTGACCGCTAAAACCGAAAAAGAGGACCTTATCAGAGGGTATGCTTCGGGAGGCAACGACTACCTGAGGAAACCTTTCCATTTTGAAGAATTGCTGCTCCGGATAAAAGAACTTCTGAACAGGAATTCTGAACCGGCCGTGCCTGGACCGGCCGTGCCTAAACAAGTCGTTTCGGAACCTGCTTTGTCTGAAACCGTCGCGATAGGCCGGTATCTTTTTGATCCGGTGCGCCAGGAGCTTTCCTTTCAAAACGAAACGGAGAAACTTTCGTACAAAGAAACCGAACTTCTGAAGCAGTTGGTTAGCCGCAGAGGCGAAGTGCTGGACCGTAAAAAGGTGTTGCTTGCGCTTTGGGGAGACGACGATTTCTTCAGCGCCCGGAATATGGACGCCTACATCTCCCGGCTGAGAAAGAAATTTAAAAAAGACCCCGCGGTTTCCATTCTGAACCTGCGGGGTATGGGGTATAAGCTGGTTACGTGAGGGGCGAGCGGTGAGCTATATAATGAAGAAATTAACTATATTAAGAATTAGAATAAATTCGACAAAATTCGCCTGAAATGATCCGTTTTCCTACCTGAAAACGCGAAATCTAGCGATTATCTATGTCTTCTGGCGGGCGCTTAAAAGGGCCACCGTCCCCATGGCAAGGGTTAGGGGTATGAGCAGCACCAGGGAGTAGGTCCAGTCGGAGGTCCAGTCATAGATCAGTCCGAACGCCGGGGGTGAAGCGGCGGCGATAAGGTATCCGAACGACTGGGCCATACCGGAAAGGCGGGCGGCTTCCTGGGGTGTTTCTGTTTTTAAGACAAAAAACATGAGTACAATGCTAAAGGCCAGACCGGTTCCGATACCGATACAAATGACGGAAGGAATGACCAGGGTAATCTTAAAGAAGATGAGGCCCAATACGCCCAGCAGCAGTACGCCTGTGGTAAAGAGAATAAGGCGGGTATGTTTTTTTACCCTTGCTGTAATGACGGGTCCGAAAAGGGTAATGGGCAGCTGGGTCATCTGGATGTAGGAGAAGGTCCAGCCGGCCTCTTCGCGGGTCATTCCCCACTCCTGCAATACTACGGGAAGCCAGGCCACAAACACGTAGAACATGCACGACTGAAGCCCCATAAACAGGGTAATGTACCAGGCCAGGCGCGATTTCAACATGCCTGAAAAACTGCCCAGGGCGGTAGCGGCTTCGGGCTTTGCAGGCCGGAGCTGGGGTATCCAAACCAGGAAACCCAGGATGGCGGTAATTACCCATACCCCTATGGAGCCTCTCCAACCCCAACCGGACCACAGCCCGATCTGCACACTGAACCCGGAGGCCAGCACCCCTGCTATATTCATGGAAAGGGCGTTTATTCCTGTCATTAAACCCATTTTTTCTGGAAAGCGTAACTTGATAAATGCAGGCATCAATACGTTACCGATGGTGATGGCCACACCCACCAGCGCGGCTCCCAGGAAAAGCAGCGACAGGTTTCCGGAGGCCCGGGCCAGCAGGCCCAGTACCAGCACCGGCATGGAATACCACAATACTTTTTCCAGGCCAAATTTCGCGGCCCACTGGGGAGTAAAGATGGAGAAGCAGCCAAAGGCCAGGAGAGGCAGGGTGGTGATCAGGCCGGCCTGAAGGTTATTCAGGTGCAGCGCTTCCATCATTTCATTGACTACCGGACTTACCGAAGTGAGGGGCGAGCGGAGGTTAATGGCGATAAACACCACGCCCAATACGCTGAGTATCGCGCCCTTGTTTTTATTCATCATCGTATATCGTTGAGACGCATTAAAAAGCCCCGAAGTTACACCTTTATCTGGGAAGGGTCAACTCCGCCGGCCCTTACTCTTTGATAAGTCCTATGTCGCGGTATTTTTGTATAAAACTTTGGTCGAGTTCTTCCGAGTCTTTGTATTTCTTTCTCAAATCATCCAGTTTCCGGTGTAATTCCGCCCTGATTTTCAGGTAGGCCGGGTCGTGGTATACGTTCTTCATTTCGTTTTTATCAAAGGTGCGGTCGTAAAGCTCCCATTCGTCGATGTCGTAGTAGAAATGGACCAGTTTGTACTTTTCGGTGACTATGCCGTAATGGCGTTTGACGCTATGCACGCCGGGGTACTCGTAGTAATGGTAATAGGCGGCGTCCCGGAAATTTTCCCCTTTTCCTTTGAAGAGGGGCACCAGGCTTTCTCCCTGCATGTCGGCGGGGGCGGTGATGCCGGCGGCTTCGAGGAACGTCTGGGCAAAATCAAGGTTTTGCACCATGTTGGTGTTTTGGGAACCCGGGCGGATCACGCCGTTCCACTGCACAAGCAGGGGCGTTTTGAATGATTCGTCAAAAATAAAGCGCTTGTCGTACCAGCCGTGCTCGCCAAGGTAAAAGCCCTGGTCGGAAGTATAGACAATGATGGTATTTTTATCCAGTCCGTTTTCTTTGAGGAAGTCCAGCACCTTCCCTACCCCTTCGTCTACCGCTGCGATGGTTCCGAGGTAATCCTGCATGTAGCGCTGGTAGCGCCATTTCATTTTCTCCTTATCGTTCATGTGGGGAAATTCCCGGATGAACTGTTCATTCATTTTTCCGTAGGCGGCATCCCATTTTTTTCTTTGTTCGGGGTCCATGCGTCCTACATTGTGGTTATAGTTTCCCTTGTCGTAGGTATGGCTTTGGGGGATGCCCAGTTTATCCATGTTTTCCGGGAAGATTTTGGAGTCGCCCGCCCAGTTCATGTGGGTGAGGAGGTTCATTTCTGCTTCTTTGCTGGCCCGGCCGCGGCCTTCGTAATTATCAAAGAGGGTTTCAGGTTCGGGGAATTCCTTTTCCAGGTATTCTGCAAAATGCCGTTCGGCGGGAAGCCACTCCCGGTGGGGAGCTTTATGGAGATAGGCCAGGAAGAAGGGTTTTTGAGGATCCCGCTCATTTTTCAGCCAGTTGAGGGTAAAGTCGGTGATGATATCGGTAACGTAGCCGGTAAAATTCTTTCTTCCCTCCTTTTTGGTAATGAAGTCGGGGTTATAGTAGTCGCCCTGGCCCGGCAGGATTTTAAACTCATCGAAGCCTTTCGGGTTGTTGCCGAAGTGGAGTTTCCCGAACATGGCGGTCTGGTAGCCGTTGGCCTGAAGAATTTGGGGGAAGGTAATGTTGGTGGTGTCGAAAGGGAAATTATTATCGATCTTCCCATTGATGTGGGAGTGTTTGCCGGTCAGGATCACGGCCCTTGAAGGCGCGCAGATGGAGTTGGTGACGCAGGCGTTGGTAAAGAGCATGCCGTTTTGCGCAATCCGGTCGATATTGGGCGTGCGCGTCAACGCCGGATTATAGGCGGAAATGGCCTGATAGGCGTGATCATCTGACATGATGAAGACGATATTGGGGCGGGCGGGCGGTTTATGCCCCGCTTTAAATGCGAAGGCGGCTACCAGGCCTGTCAGGATAAGGGCTAAAAATATTTTCTTCATTGGTATCTGTATTCTGCTTCTGTACATTATTTATCCGAAAGATACAGAATTTTAAATAGTTTCATTCGCCATATTGTCACGTAAAACCTTATTTTTGAGTTCACAATGCTCCGGAATGCTGATGAACAAATACAAGGTACTGATTGTAGATGACCACAAGATTCTTCTTGACAGTTTATCCCTGCTGATTAATTCTATTGAAGATATGGAGGTGACGGGTACGCTGGGCGACAGCCGGAAGGTGATTGATTTTATTGCGGAGAACGAGGTGGATATCCTGGTGACAGACATGAATATGCCGTATTCAAACGGTATTGATCTGACTTTAAAGGTGCGGAATTTATACCCGGAGATGAAAATCCTGATGTTAACGGTGAATGATTCGGCGGAAACCATCCGGGAAGCTTTCCAGGCGGGCATTTCGGGGTATATTACCAAAAAAGCGAGTAAGGAGGAGCTGAGTACCGCTTTGCATACGATTTTAAAGGGGGAAAAGTTTTTCAGCAATGAGGTGATGAAGGAATTGTTGAGTCCGTCTACCGCCGTGTACGAGGAGACGAGCCTGCATGACCTGAAGGCCTTATCGGCACGGGAGCTGGAGGTGATCAAGCTGATTGCGCAGGAGTTTTCTTCTTCGGAGATTGCGGAACGCCTTTTTATCAGTCAGGGTACAGTAGAAAACCACCGCCACAATATTTTACAGAAGCTGGGGGTTAAAAATTCAATCGGTATTATTAAGTACGCCATCAAATACAAGCTAATCTAGCACGGTCTCAGAGGCGTTGCGGCCGCGATACTAGAAGGCGGGAAGCAAGATATGGATGGCGGTTCCCTTTTCTGAGGCATCGCCCAGGGTGATTTCTCCTTTCAGTTGTTCTACCCTTGACTTGATATTGGTGAGGCCTACTCCTTTGGCGTCTACGGGGAGGCCTATGCCGTTATCGGACACGGTGAGTGCCACCTGGCTTTCTATGCGGCTGAGGCTGATCCAGGCGCGGGTAGCCTGGGAATGTTTCAGGATATTGTTGATGAGTTCAAGCACGATATTATAGATCTGGTATTCCAAGTTGACCGAGAGGCGCCGGGTGAATCCCTGGTGGAGGAAGTGAAATTCGATGCGGTGGTTATCGAGATTTTTGATCAGTTTCTGAACAGCCACTACGAGTCCCACCGCTTCGAGGTCGGTAGGAATCAGATTATGGGCAATAAGCCGTACATCGGCATAGATATCGTCGAGTATTTTGACAAAAGTTCCAAGTTCTTCGGGCGTAGGGTTTTCGGTGCTTTCTACCCGCCATTTGAGGGCGGCGATTTTGGTATTCAGGTTATCGTGCAGCTCAGAGGCCAGTCGCTTTCTTTCAATGGCCTGCCCTTTAAAAACCGCTTTGGTAATTTCTTCGTTTTTGTGTTCCAGTTCTTCGTTTTTATGTTTCAGCTTCCGGTTGCTTTGCACAATAAAGAGGGTGGTGATAAAGCCCGTGGTGATAATGAGGAGCAGGGCGTTTACCATGGTGCGGTTCCGCTGTTTTGATTTAAGGAGATTTTCGTTTTCTAGGGTGGTGATCCGGTTTTTATGTTTTTCAGTTTCGTAGCGCATCTGCCATTCGGCAAATCCGTAATTCAGCTTTTCGGTCTTGGATTCCTGTTCGTACTGCCTCACTTTTTCGAGGTATTTGAGGGCCTCCGCGGGATGTCCGTTGTATTTGTAGGCTTCGTAAAGGGTTTTGTTCAGATAATTGGAAAAGTAGGGAAATTCCATAAAGTCGGCCCGGTTTTCTGCGAGGGTAGCGTACTTCAGGGCTTTTTTGTATTGCTGGCGGCCAAGGTAATAACGGCCGACAAAGCCGGCTACCTGGCCCAGGATGTATTGGGCCTGGTTAAAGCCCGGGCGTTTCAGGCATTCTTCCACCACCTGGTTCAGTATCTGCTCTCCTTTCGCGGTTTCTCCCAGGTAGAGGTAGTTAAGGCTTCTGCCCAATTGGGTGATATAAAAGTAATCAAACCATTCTTCCCTGTCTTCGTCTTTGATGAGTTCGAGAATGTCGTCGGTCATCCGCAGCGATTCGCGGTAGTCTTTCAGGATAAACAGGGTATAGGCCGCCCATGTAATTTGGATATTCGCGATTACCCCTTTGTTCCCTACTGATTCGGCGGCGGTGAGGGCTTCTGAGAAGTAGCTGGAATATTTTTCTTTTGATTCTTCCGGAATATCGTTTTCATACATATTCCAGGTCATGAGGGGGATAAACTTATTGTTTGCGATTCCGAAATTTTTCTCGTCTTTGAGGCGCTTAAATTCGAGCATGGACCGTTCGAGGTAGTCAAATGCCAAATAGAGCTGGCTTCTTCTGAGATATTCGCTCCCCATCATGTAGAGGTAGTTGCCCATGGCGGGTGGCCATTGGCTGAGGGGCGCCACACGCCCTATTTCTTCGAGGCTCTGGTTAATAAACTCCTGTTCTCCTTTAGCATCGGACCAAAAAGCGCGGAAAGTGGTGATGAGCAGGGAATCTCTCCGGTAGGAAGGCGCCTCTCTCAGCAGTTCCCTGATATATAGCTTCTCCCTTTCGGCACCGAAGGTTTCCATGCCTGCGCAAAGTAGAAATATGATCACCAGATATTTCATGGGTATCCATTTTAGCTATCAGCCTTCAGCTATCAGCTATTAGCTGGGCGCACGGCGGACCGCAGTTACGTAAAGTACGGTAATTTAAAGGATATCAGCTG
>JBEBRS010000052.1:0-15460 GCA_040394705.1 Leadbetterella byssophila | reverse complement strand
GGAAACCCGTGGATACCGAATGAAACAGGAGAGACCCACGAATAAAACCCACGGAAAAGCCAAAAAAACGGAGATAATCCGAAGATGAAGATATGAAGCCATTTGTCACATTAGTGGGCGCCGGCCCCGGAGATCCGGACCTGATCACGCTAAAGGCGATCAAAGCCATACGTGAGGCGGATGTAATTCTGTACGATGCCCTTGTCAACGAGGCGCTTCTGGATTACGCCCAGCCTTCCTGCGAGAAAATATATGTAGGAAAACGTGCCGAGCGGCTTTCGACCCGTCAGGAGAATATCAACCAGCTTATGGTAGATTACGCCCTCACCCACGGCCATGTGGTGAGGTTAAAAGGCGGCGACCCTTTTGTATTTGGAAGAGGTGGGGAAGAAATTGATTTTGTACGGCAATACGGTATCGAAACCGCTGTTATACCCGGTATTTCTTCGTCGACCGGCCTTACAGGCCTCCAGCAGATTCCCCTTACCTATAGGGGCGTGAGCGAAAGTTTCTGGGTGATCACCGGCTCTACCAAAGAAGGCCATCTTTCCGGGGATCTGTATACTGCCGTGAAGACCAACGCCACCGTGGTAGTACTCATGGGCTTTTCTAAACTCAGGAAAATCGTGGAACTCTACCAGGCCAACGGCCGTGGAGACCTGCCCATAGCGCTTATTCAAAACGGGTCTCTGCCTAACGAACGGATCGCTTTGGGTACCATAGATACTATAGAGGAGCAATCGAAAAGCAACCTTCTGGGTGTGCCGGCCATTATTATCCTGGGAGAAGTGGTTTCCAGGCACCGGGAGTTTCGTGCATTGGTGAGTGAACTCAATACCCACAAACCTGAGCTGGCCTGATGAATGAATTGTTCCCCATATTCGTAAAAATGGACCAGATCTATACCCTTTTGGTGGGCGCAGGCCCGGTGGGGCTGGAGAAATTACAGGCTATCCTGAAAAGCTCGCCCCGCGCGCGAATCGATGTGGTGGCACAGCACGTAGACGAGGAAACGGCCGAATGGATCGGAAAGTATGAAACAGTCAGGTTATTCCGGAAAGAGTTTGAGGAAAGCGACCTGAACGACAAGGATCTGGTGATTTTAGCCACAAATAATGCCGGGTTGAATGAGAGAATCCGTACCTTTGCAAAAGAAAGACACCTCTTGCTGAACGCGGCGGATAAGCCTTCTTTGTGCGACTTTTACCTGAGTTCAATAGTGCAGAAAGGAAATCTGAAACTGGGAATATCAACGAGCGGAAAGTCGCCCACCATGGCAAAGCGCCTGAAGGAATTTTTCAACGATATCCTGCCGGAAGAGATCGATGAAACCCTGGAGTTAATGCTCCAATATCGGAATCAGCTGAAAGGAGATTTTAAAGAAAAAGTAGAAGTGCTGAATGCACATACCAAAGGCGCTTTATTGAATGAATGACGCGTGTGATATAAATATACGATCCGAATTCCGGTGGTCACCTGCCCAAGTCTGTGTCAGGAGGGCGTTCCGGCATTTAAGTTTTTGCTCTACTTCCGCAGCGGTAGACCGTTTAAAAAGCAGATATGATTGAGCAGATTAAAAAAGACATAGAAGAACTGGACGCTGCCGCCATCATCCGGTATATCGACCAAAATTTTGGGCGGGAAGCGGTGTTTTCTACCTCCTTCGGAATAGAAGACCAGGTGATCACGCACCTGCTGGACGAAGCAAAGGCCCACATCGATATTTTTACCCTTGAAACCGGCCGCCTGTTTCCGGAGACCTATAAGGTATGGAACCGGACACTGGAAAAATACGACCTGCCCATTAAGGCCTACTATCCGAATACGGAGGCGGTGGAAAAAATGGTGACAGAGAAAGGCCCTTCCAGCTTTTATAACAGCGTGGAAGACCGCAAGGAGTGTTGCTATATCCGGAAAATTGAGCCTCTGAAGAGAGCCGTACAAGGTTATAAGGTCTGGATAACGGGCATCCGGGCGGATCAGTCGGCCAACCGCGAAGACATGACCCGCGTGGAATGGGACGAAGCAAACCGGATCGTCAAAATCCATCCGCTCTTTTTCTGGACCTTACACGATGTGGAGGTTTTTTTAAAAGAGCACTACATCCCTTATAATGCACTGCACGACAAAGGTTTTCCGAGTATCGGATGCCAGCCCTGTACCCGGGCCATACAGCCGGGCGAAGATTTCAGGGCCGGAAGATGGTGGTGGGAAGACAAGAGCAAAAAAGAATGTGGTTTACATCGAACAACAAATTAGAATGGATTATTTAGATCATTTAGAAGCGGAAGCCATTTATATCCTGAGAGAAGTAGCGGGACAGTTTGAAAAACCCGCTTTACTGTTTTCAGGAGGAAAAGACTCGATTACCCTGGTGCATCTCGCGAAAAAGGCGTTTCGTCCGGGCAAATTCCCTTTTCCCCTGGTACACATTGATACCGGGCATAATTTCCCGGAAACGATTCAATACCGGGATTGGCTGATTGACCAAATCGGGGAAAAGCTGATTGTAGGGTATGTACAGGAGAGTATTGATCAGGGAAAAGTGGTGGAGCAGAAAGGAAAGAATGCCAGTCGAAACCCCCTTCAAACGGTCACCCTTCTGGATACCATCGAAAAACACGGCTTCGACGCCTGCATCGGCGGCGCCCGCCGAGACGAAGAGAAAGCGCGGGCCAAAGAAAGGATATTCTCGGTCCGCGACGAATTCGGACAGTGGGATCCCAAACGCCAGCGCCCGGAATTGTGGAATATTTTTAACGGGAAAATCCACAAAGGAGAAAACGTACGGATATTCCCGATTTCTAACTGGACCGAACTGGATGTCTGGAATTATATCAAAAGGGAAAACATTGCCCTCCCTTCTATCTACTTCAGTCATGAACGGGAGGTGGTGTTGCGTAACGGACAATGGATGGCGGCGGACCCGGCTTTGCAAATCGACCAGGACGATGTGATCGACTTTAAATCGGTGCGTTTCCGGACTGTAGGCGATATGACGTGTACAGCGGCCGTAGACAGTATTGCGGTAGAACTGGACGATATTATCGCCGAGATCAAAGCCTCTACCGTAAGCGAACGCGGCGCCCGTATGGACGATAAGGTTTCGGAAGCCGCTATGGAAGAACGAAAAAAACAAGGATACTTCTGAAACGGCCGAACCAAAAATGTAAAGCGCATCTGGGTGGACAAAGCCCAAAAGAGGCCATTTCCCGCCTCACTCGGAACTAAGAACTCGGAACTAAGAACTTTTATGCAGATATTAAAATTTATAACCGCGGGGTCTGTTGACGACGGCAAAAGCACGCTGATCGGACGCCTCCTGTACGATACGAACTCGATCCTGGATGACCAGCTGGAAGCGATCCAAAAAGCCAACCGGAAAAACGACGACGGCACGGTAGACCTGGCCATTCTGACCGACGGCCTGAAAGCTGAACGGGAACAGGGCATTACGATTGACGTGGCCTACAAATATTTCCAGACCGAAAGCAGGAAGTTTATTATAGCCGACGCCCCGGGGCACATTCAATACACCCGGAATATGGTGACCGGCGCTTCCAACTCCGATCTGATCATTATCCTGGTAGACGCCCGCAAAGGCGTGATTGAGCAAACCAAACGGCACTCCTTTCTGGCGGCCCTCCTCTCGTTAAAGCGGGTGTTGGTATGTGTGAATAAAATGGACATGACCGATTTCAGCCAGGAGGTTTTCGAGAATATCAAAGCGGATTATGCTGCTCTCGCTAAAAAACTGGGCCTGGAAAAGGTAGATTATATACCGGTCTCTGCTTTAAAAGGGGATAATATTGTCTACCCTTCCGTACGGATGCCGTGGTATAGCGGTCCTGCCCTCCTGGAATACCTCGAAAATGTGGAAATTGAACCCGCCTCCCCTACTCAGGGCTGGCGTTTACCCGTACAATGGGTAGTTCGTCCGCAGTCGGCAGACCTACCGGATTACCGGGGATACGCGGGAAGGGTGATCGGTGAAGGACTTAAAACCGGGGATGAGATCATCATACTTCCCAGTGGTGTAAAAAACACCGTCACCGGTATTGAACTGAATCAACAATCTCTGGATGCCGCGGAAAACGGGCAGTCGGTTATTCTTCACCTGGCTGACGACGTGGATATTTCGCGTGGCGACTTTATCGTACAGGCTTCCCATCCTTCCGAATCGGCACGTAACTTTGAAGCCGACATTGCCTGGTTTGATCAGAAACCTCTGGATACCGGCCAGGTATATCTCCTGCAAAACCATTCGAAGGTAACCCGGATCAAGATAGCGGAAATAGAATACAAGTACGATGTCAATACCCAGGAACAGATATCCGGTGAAGATATCCGCCTGAACGATATTGGCAAAGTACATATCAAAGCTGCGGATGAAGTGGTGTTTGATACCAGCGAGCGCTTCCCTGAAAACTCCAGAGCCATTATCATTGATCCGCGAACCAATATTACCGTAGGGGCTGTGATCATACAGTCTGTGGCGTAAAATCGGGAAAAACATACTGTAAATTCCCAAATTTACTTCTATTATTGTACCGGGATTAAACCCCGGTACAATACCATGCTGAATTTCTTCATTTGTTTCTTCTCGCTGAATATCCTGCGTAAAAACATGGATACTTCGCGTTATTTTTATAAAGAGGTGGATGTACTGAAAGTACTCCACTTCATTGGTGTACCCTGTATTCTGGCCGTCGACATTATTTTAAGCGATTCGAACAAACTTATTGCGGAAACGGGCTGGCTTATTGTATTGACCTATATCATCTATGTGCTTTACCAGGAAAAAGCGCATCTCCTGGCGGGTAGCTTACTCAAAGCGGGCCTTCCCTACTACGTCTGTTCCGTGGTGCTGTTTATAATCAAATACGCCCTGCCCTCTTTTTACAATACCACAGAAAGTTATCTCGACCTTGCGAGTATGGCCGCCATAGTGTGGCTTTTCGCCTTCGGTATAAGCGCCAAGAACCAGTTAAAATCATTAAAGCAGGAAAAGGAACAAAAGGAACTGGTGATTCATGAAAACGAGGTACTGGAGCAACTGGTGAGGGAAAGAACCGCTGAAATCCTTGAACAAAAAAACCAACTGGAAGAAACGCTGCAAGAGCTCAAACAGACCCAAAACCAGCTAATCCAACAGGAAAAGCTGGCTTCATTAGGTGAACTGACTGCCGGTATCGCCCATGAAATACAAAACCCCCTGAATTTTGTGAATAACTTTTCCGAGGTCAGCACCGAGCTACTGGAGGAACTGCAGGAGGAACTCGGAGGAACACAGCTCGCCCCCAACTCCCAGGAGATCCTGGAAGACCTCGTCCAGAACCTCCAAAAAATTTCCCATCACGGTAAAAGGGCCAGCGGAATCGTCAAAAATATGCTGGAACATTCCCGCGCCAGTACCGGCGAAAGACAGCAAATAGACCTTAACAGCCTGGCAGAAGAATACATGAAACTAAGTTTTCACGGCCTCCGCGCCAAAGACAAGTCGTTTAACTCCGATTTCAGGATTTTCCCGGACGAAAGTTTACCGCCCGTCATGGGAATTCCCCAGGATTTGGGTCGGGTACTGCTTAACCTTTGCAACAATGCATTTTATGCGGTAACCCGAAAAAGAGGCACACCGGACTACAAGCCTCTGGTGACTATCACCACCCGGAATCTACCGAAAGAGAACGCCGTTAAGATCCTGGTTTCCGATAACGGAGAAGGTATTCCCCGGGAGCTGCAAAATAAGATATTCCAACCCTTCTTTACCACCAAGCCCACCGGCCTGGGCACAGGACTTGGCCTTTCCCTGAGTTATGATATTATCACCAAAGGCCATTCCGGTGAAATCAGCGTGGAAAGTACCGAAGGAGAAGGCACACTGTTCACCATTATCCTTCCGGTCTCGTAATGAATTTAAACCAAGCTTTTGAAATGAAGATCCTGGTAGTAGATGATGAAAGTGATCTGCAAATGCTGATCAAACAAAAATTCCGGAAACAGATCCGGGAAAATAAATATGAATTCGTATTTGCCATGAACGGCCGTGAGGCCCTGGAAGTGATGGATGCCAACCCCGACATCTCCCTGGTATTAAGCGATATCAACATGCCTGAAATGGACGGGCTGACCCTCCTGATCAAGATCAACGAAAATAACCCGCTGGTCAAAGTGGTGATGGTGTCGGCTTACGGCGACATGGAAAACATCCGTACAGCCATGAACCGGGGGGCATTTGACTTTGTTTGCAAACCGGTGAACTTTGATGACCTGGAAGTGACGATGGAGAAAACCATCCGGCATATCGAACAGATCCGCCAGACTTTTAATGCCATCCGTGAGAATAATATCCTGAGGATGTATGTAGACGATTCGGTCTTGAAGTTTATGTCGCGCCAGGAATTTGAGACTTCCATTGTCTCTAACGAGGTCATTCACGCCACGGCGATTTTCATGGACATTTGCGGTTTTACCGCCATTTCCGAAAAAGAAAAACCCGATGTGGTGGTCAAACTGATCAATAAGTATTTTGACATCATGGTCAAAGAGATCATTGGGCAGAACGGTACGGTAGATAAGTTCATGGGAGATGCCGTAATGGCGCTTTTCAAAGGCGACTATCACCTGGACCGGGCCATTGAAGCCGCCCTCCGAGTAAGGGAAGAAATCGCTAAAATCTCTGAGCCTTTGCAAGGCCGGCCCGACTTCGTTCCCAAACTGGCCACCGGAATAAAAAGCGGAGAAATGGTATCCGGAAATATCGGCTCGGTGACCTTAAAACGGCTGGACTACACCGTCATCGGCGACACCGTGAATACGGCTCAGCGTTTACAGTCTGCCGCTCAGCCGGGGCAGATCCTGATCGCGGAAGATGACTACATCAGTATCCGGGAATCGTTTGAATGCCATGAAGTGGGCGCCCTGCATGTCAAGAACAAGGCCAACGAACTCCGGGTCTACGAGGTGATCGGCTGATCACCTTTCCACCGGCACCCTGATTTCCAGCAGCAGGGTTTCTGCCGGGTCAGCCGAAAGCTTGTAATCGGCCATTTTCAAGACAAAAGACGATTCAAAAACGGCGCCACCCTCTTCCGCTTTGAAGCTGAAAGGAAGCTCCAGCTGTCTAGACACCCCGTGAAGACTCAACACCCCGGTGGTGGTCCACTTTTCCTCCCCTTTGACCGCCCCGGCCGACCTGAAGGTAATATACGGGTATTTCTCTGCGTTGAGCCAGCTTTCTCCCGCTATACTCTCGTCGCGCATGGGGTTTCCCGTGTCTACCGACTTCACTTCGATAGATACATCAAAGACCGCGTTTTCCGGTTGGGCTTCATCAAAAACAATCTTTCCTTCCAGATTCTTAAAGACCCCGTCTGCATCTTCATGGGTAAACCTGACCTGAAAATCATCCCCCACCTTCCAGTCGTGGAATCCTTTAAACCCCAGGAGAGCAAAAACTCCGGCCAGGAGAAGCGCTTTGCATTTCATTGTGTTTTAATTTATACTCAAAATTAATACAGATTTTTGTAAACGAAGTATCTACAGGAAAAATTACAGGGTACCAGTCCATTAAAATATTTCCTTTACATTTGTGGCATATTCGTGGATGCATTGGCAAATTACTCCTACAGTCATATTGATGAAGCGAGAATGGCCCGGCTTTGGCGTGATTTCACCGCCGGAGACGATAGCGCATTTTCTGAAATTTATGAGGTATTCTTTAAATTACTTTATAGCTACGGCTATCACTTTGTGCCAGACCCTTCCCTTGTAAAAGATGCCATACAGGAACTGTTCACCGATTTGTGGCGCTTACGGGCCAATCTTTCAGAAACTACATCGGTGAAATTTTACCTGTTCAGGTCGCTTCGAAGAAGATTACAAGTAATGACTAAAGGCCAGGAGGCCTGCAAGCCTTTTCCGCTATTGGAAAAAGACCTGATGGGTCTACAGACCTACGAATCCCAGGAACAATTTCTTATCCACAAGGAAACGGAAGAAATATATCTAAGACAACTGTCTGAGGGGATTAATAAGCTTACTTCCCGCCAGAGAGAAGCCCTTCGTTTGAAATATTATGAAGGTTTCCACTTTACAGAGATCGCCTCCATCATGAATATGAACGAACAGTCCGTACGTAACCTGGTTCAACGGGCTATTCTCAGCCTCCGGTCTCTTTTAACCGCTACATAATTTTTTTCCTTTCAAGTGAGTTAAATCGTACAAAAGCTCCTTTGTAGTAGTAAAGCCAATCCGGTAACGCCTTACCGCTTAGTACTATGAAGTATACCGACTATAAAGTAGAAGAACTTGCGAATGACGACTCTTTTATCAACTGGGTCAAATCAGGTGAAAACCGGGTTTTCTGGGAGTCTCTTATGGAGGCCGATCCGGCCCTCCGTGAAAATATAATTCAGGCAAGACTCCTGGTACGGGCATTGAGCGTTCAGCCCAAGGTCACCGTGAGTTCTTCGGATATGGCCGAAGTCTGGAGCAGGATCAGTGCGAACGTGCAGGAGAGCAGTGCACCGCGAAAGAACCGAAAATGGTATTGGGCGGCGGGTTCTGTCGCAGCCGTATTTCTTGTTATTCTGGGGATGTATCACTACCGGCAAAAAGACCCTATAGTGTCGTATGAAACGCTCATTTCCGAAGTGGCTCCCTCCGATTATAAAGAGATACGCAATGAGGGCCCTGATCCGGTATTTATTAATCTGCCGGACCGGAGTTCCGTGGTACTTTACCAGGGGGGGAAACTGGGTTACTCCTTATCGGAATATAACAGCGAAAAAAGGGAGGTCTATCTTTCGGGGGAAGGGTTTTTCGAAGTTTCAAAAAACCCCTCGAAACCTTTCTTTGTTTATTCCAACGAACTTATTACCAAAGTATTAGGCACCAGTTTCACCATTAAAGCCCCCGAAAACTCGGACAAAATAGAAGTGATCGTCAAATCTGGGAAAGTGGAAGTCACTACTCAAAGAGATCCCAACAAGAAAAAAATACTGGAGTCAAAAGAACTAGAAGGGAATTTACTGGTGGAAAACCAGAAAATTGACCTGAAAAGAACTACCATGAAACTCTCGCCTATTGTAAAAGGCAAACTTACCGAGTTAAATCATGCCGTTCAGAAAATGAAGTTCGACTTTGAAGACGAGCCCTTGCCGCAAATTATTGCCGACCTCGAACTGGCCTACAATATTAAGATCTCGTACGACAGCGAAAAATGGCAGAATACCCGGCTTACGGCTCACCTGTCTGACGAACCTCTCTACGACAAAGTGGAAATGATTTGCCGGGCTATAGAAGCCGAGTACGAAATACTGCCTAATCAAATTGTAATCAAATAATCAACCTTAAAATATTTCTATCAATGAAAAACATGCCAAATTCTTCTTAGTAGCAGGTCATAAAATGATAAAGGTCAGCAGTGCTGCCACACTACTGACCCGTTTTTCCCACCTGTCCTGAACTGATTTCCAAGATCAGAGAGGGAGTGTTTTGTCAATTTTTAACCTAACAAAAACAAACAAATGTATGAAAAACAGTTTACAAGTCCATGATATTGGACTCAAAATCATGCGTATAACCCTGACTCAAATACTTCTTTCCATCGTATTATTCGGTGCCTCTTATGCCAGAACCAGCGCTCAGAAATTTCTTAACAGCCCTGTAAGTATAAAAACGGAAAACATGACGGTGAAAGACGTTTTTTCAGAAATAGAAAAGTCGGCAAACGTCAGATTTCTATACAGTACGTCCCTAGTGAATGTACAAAGGAAAGTATCCCTTCAAAAGAATGACATTCCGCTTGGAGAGCTGCTTGAAACCTTACTTAAACCTGTAAACCTGGACTATAAAGTGCAGGGCCGGCAGATCATACTGGTCAGGAAAGGTATGGGAATCATTAACGACAAATCAGTGAGCGGAACGGTAGTGGATGAAAACAATAACGCTCTGGCCGGTGTAACCATTGAGCTGAAAGGCACCACAAAAGGTGTGTTTACGGATGCTGAAGGACAGTTTTCCATAGATGTACCGGATGACGGGGTGCTTATTTTCCGTTTTGTAGGATACAAAACCGAGGAAATAAAAGTAGGAAACCAGGCGGTACTGAAAATCAGGTTAACCCCGGAGGTAAGCTTATTATCTGAATTAGTGGTTACCGGCTACACTACCCAGCAGAAAAAAGATATCATTGGTGCCGTATCGGTAGTAAAAGCATCAGAGCTAAATTCTACACCTTCTCCTAACCTTGTAACCCAGTTACAGGGACGGGCATCGGGAGTGACGGTCAGTAGTACGGGAGACCCGGGCAGCTCAGCCAATATCCGTATCAGGGGATTTTCTTCATACGGAAATAACAACCCTCTTTATGTGATAGACGGAGTACCTACTACTGACGGCTCCCGTATTAATCCCCAGGATATTGAATCCATACAGGTATTAAAAGATGCCTCTTCCGCATCTATCTACGGAGCCCGGGCCGCTAATGGCGTGATCATAATTACTACCCGCCAGGGTAAACCTAATAAAACGGTAGTCTCCTATGACTCTTATATGGGTGTTCAGACCTTGCCTTTAAACCGGACACCCAACCTGATGAACACAGCTCAATTAATGGAATACCTTACCATAACAACACCGGATACTCATGTAGATCCCGTGTTTGGGCAGAACGGTTCATTCGCTATACCGGAATACTACGTGGTGAGCAACGCCTTCAGAGGTGGAGTGAATGCCTCAGACCCAAGAATTAATCCTGACCTGTACACCATTTCAGACTACTCGAATGCCTACCAGATCTTTAGAACAAGCCCGGGAACAGACTGGTTTAAGGCCATGTCGCAAAACGGGCTTATCCAGACCCACCAGTTGAATGCCAGTGGAGGTACCGAAACCTCTACTTACTCCCTGGGTCTGAACTATTTTAACCAGGAAGGTACCTTTAAATATACCGGGTACGACAGGTATTCTTTGCGGCTTAACTCCAGCTTCAAAGCCACTAACTTTCTTACTCTGGGAGAGAATCTCCAGGTGTCTTATGATAACCGCAAGGGGGATAATGTGGTTATTGGTGAAACCAGCGCCTGGGCAAATGCCTATCGGAGTACCCCGTTCACTCCCGTATATGACATAATGGGCGGCTTTGGGGGCTCACTGATCGGCGGAATCTCGGGTGTGGGCTATAACCCTGTAGCTACACTTTATCGCAGAAAAGACTGGACCAACAAGAGCCTTCGGGCATTTGGGAATATTTTTGCAGATGTGACCCTGGCCAAAAATCTCACCTTCCGGTCATCAATAGGAATCGATGCCTATAATTCAAACATACACCGGGTACTTTTAAAAGAATATGAACGAGCGGAAGCGCGTAAGGTAACTCAGTTACAGGAAGCCTCCGGTGCTTACCTGAGCTGGACGTGGAGTAACACCCTCAGCTATCATAAAAATATTAACAATATCCATGATATCAAACTTCTGGCAGGTACTGAAGCCATAAAAAACCAGGGTAAATCTATCAACACTTCCAAGAACAATTACGATTCGGAAGACCCTGATTTCATATCCCTTAACACCGGCCTGCCTTCGTCTCTGGGCGATATAACCGCACTGAATAATGTGCTGTTTGCTAATTCCCTGTTCTCCTATTTCGGACGCGTAGACTACACCCTGAAAGATAAATATCTGTTGAATGCTACTTTCCGGAGAGACGGTTCTTCACTTTTTGGCCCGGAGGTTCGCTTTGCAAACTTCCCGGCATTAGGCATCGGATGGCGGATTTCTGATGAAGACTTTTTTCAGAATGTTAAGGGGATAAACGACCTCAAACTGAGAGCGGGTTGGGGTAGAATAGGCAGTATTTCTAATGTGCCGGCATTTAACCAGTATTCTACTTACCGGTCTTCACCCAACACTGACTTTTACAATATCGGTGGAAACGGAACCACTCAGGGCTACGGATGGGCGTCTCAGGGGAACCTGAATACCAAATGGGAAACCACAGAAACCATCAATGTGGGATTAGACGGTACTTTCAATCAGGGCGCCTGGAATTTCAGTATCGATGTTTACGAAAAAAACACACGCGATCTGCTTGTTCCTTCCCTGAGAAACGCACTTGAACCTATCGTGAATAAACCGCTGATTAATCTGGGCACCATGCGAAACCGCGGCATTGATCTTCAGATAGGAAATCAGGGCAAACTCTCCAATGATCTGAAATACGATGTGTCGATGTCATTTACCCATTACAAAAACAAATTAACCAAGTTAAACGACGAGAATACGGCCCAATATGTATCAGCAGGCCGTCTCAGCAATGTGTTAATCACCACCAAAGACATGGCTATTTCCTCCTTTTACGGTTATGATATCGTAGGTTTTTATAATTCGGAGGAAGAAGTGGCCAATGGCCCTACCATCAACGGATCACCGGCCGTGGTAGGTACCTGGAAATACCGGGATGTGGACGGTGACGGAGACATTACTACAGCAGACCGCATGGTTCTGGGCTCACCGCATCCTGACTTTCAAATGGGGGTAAACATTGGCCTGGTGTACAAAAATTTCGATTTCAATACCTTCCTTTTCTGGAATCAGGGTGGCCAGATATTCAATTATACCAAGTTTTTTACCTACATGAACGTACTGGGCGGGGGAATCAGCGTTCAAAAAATGACCGATGCCTGGACTCCCGAGACGCGTGAAACGGCCAAAACTCCCCGCATAGGCGTTGGCGATGAAAACGGCTATACGTCTTTCGTAACCGGTAACTCTACTTCATTTTATGTGGAAGACGCCTCCTATCTCCGGGCCAAAAATCTCCAGGTGGGCTACACTGTCCCCTTCAAATTAGCTCAAAAAATAAAGATGAGTAATCTGAGAGTTTACGTTCAGGCTCAAAACCTGTTTACACTCACCCGGTATTCAGGCGCGGATCCGGACCTCGGCCTGGTTTCAGGAAACACCACGGATCAGTCGGCCGGAAGTGACCAGCACCTGGGAGTTGATTATTCGGGATACCCCACTCCCAGACAATTTCTGATGGGCTTAAACCTAACCTTTTAAACGAAGCAAGAATTATGAAAAATATCAATAAATCAATCCTTTGGGGCTTCTTCCTGTTGCTGTTTTCCGGATGCCAGGATTCATTTTTACAAATTACTCCCCGGGGCGTTTACTCTGAAAATACCTTACTCAACAAAAAAGGAATCGACGGTTTTCTGACAGGCGCCTACGCTTCCCTTGACGGCAGCCAGGTGGCCAGCTCCCTTGGTTTTTCAGGGTCTTACAACTGGATATGGGGCAGTATACTGGGCGGCGACGCCTACAAAGCCGGCGTGAGCTTTACCGATCAACCGGATCTGAATTATGTGATGCAGTATGCCACTCCCACCACCAATCCCCAGATCCTGACCCGCTGGAATGCGTTGTATGACGGCATTGGTAGGGCCAATCTGGTACTTCAGAAATTAGAAGCCACCACCGATCCGGATCTTACGCCGGAAATCAGAACACAGATCATTGCCGAGTCGCGGTTCTTAAGAGCTTTCTACCATTTTGAAGCCCGGAAAACTTTCGGCAATGTACCTTTCCTGGATGAAAAAGTAACCGACTACAAAGTACCCAATACTCAGGCAGACGGCAGTTATGTAAATATATGGCCGCAAATTGAAGACGATCTCCGGTTTGCTTATGAAAATCTGAGCGATGTTAAGGAAGGGATAGGCCGGGTCAACAAATGGGCAGCCGGTGCTTTTTTAGGCAAAGCTTATCTCTATCAGCACAAATATGCCGAAGCCAAAGCTGTTTTTGACGAAGTAATTGCTAACGGTAAAAATCCGGTGGGTGTCAAATACGCTCTGGTGAACAATTTTGGGGACAATTTCAGGCTGGCTACCCAGGGAAATGCAGAAGTGATACTGGAAGTGCAAAACGCTGTAGGCGACGGTGCTTCCAATAATATCAACGGATTTTTCGAAATGCTGCTTTGTTACCCCAACGGCATTGCCGGTGGCACCAATTCCTGGTTTTACCGCCCCTCTCAAAATCTGGTGAATGCCTTTCGTACAGACAGTAATGGTTTACCTATGCCCGCTACTTACAATAACACCGATGTCACCTCTCACGAAACCGTGGCCGATAATGAAGCCTTTACCCCTTATCAGGGGAACCTTGACCCGAGACTTGACCATACGGTAGGCCGCAGGGGGATTCCCTTTCATGACTGGGGCGTTATCAACAGCGTAGCGTTTACCGCTCCTCCCGGAGAAAGCATCACCGTTGGAGGCCCGTATGCCGGGAAAAAACACGTTTTTTCGCGGGAAGAATTTAACAACGGCAAAGCGGTGCGCTCGTCGTGGTACATTGCCAGTTCTCTTAAATACCATATCATGCGGTATGCCGACCTGCTGCTGATGGCCGCTGAGTGCGAAATAGAGACAGGAAATCTTGAGAAGGCCAGAGAATACATTAATGCCGTGCGGGCAAGAGCGGCAAATTCTGCGATCAAAAACGCCGCAGGTACGGCCGATGCCGCCAATTACGTGGTGAAACCTTACACCGCTTTTTCCGGACAGGAAGCCGCACGAACGGCGGTAAGGTTTGAGCGACGTCTGGAATTGGGGATGGAAGGACACCGGTTTTTTGACCTGGTCAGATGGGGAATTGCCGATCAGGTAATTAACCAGGAGTATTTGCCGAAAGAAGGTCAGAGAAGGGTTGCGGCACTTGGGGGAGTCCGGTTTACTCCCAACAAAAGCGAATATCAACCTATTCCGGACTATGCAATCACCCAAAGTATGGTAAACGGCGTTCCTACGCTGAAACAAAACCCGGGATACTAAGTTCTATTTCTCCGGGCAGCTGACCCGGAGAAATTTTCGCATTTTAAAATTTAAACTATTGCCTTGTTCAATGAATACCTGTTTAAAGACCTTATCGGGAGCCATTCTCTCCCTCATTGTACTCAGCTGCTCCTCCGAAACCTATGATCAGCGCGGCTGGTCGGAGTATCTGGGCGGGCCTGACCGCAATCACTATTCGGATTTGGATCAGATCACCCCTGAAAATGTTAACCGGCTCACGGTAGCCTGGGAATACCATACCCTGGATACCGGGCAGATCCAATGCAACCCCATCGTAGTAAACGGTGTTTTATACGGTGTTACGGCGTCTAACGGACTTTTTGCCGTAAATGCCGCCACGGGAGAAGAGCTATGGAAGTTCTGGGGCGGAACCGAAAAATCTGTTTTCAGCAATAACCGCGGCGTGACCTACTGGGCCGGGAAAGGCGGAGTACCCCGTATCATGTATTGTTTTGGAGAGTGGCTATATGCAGTTAATGCGGAAACCGGCGAGAAAATTGATTCGTTTGGAGACCAGGGGCGCGTGAGTCTGAAATCGGGACTCGGGGCGACGGCCCGGGAAAAATTTGTAATTTCTACTACACCGGGTACGC
>JBEBRS010000051.1:0-15492 GCA_040394705.1 Leadbetterella byssophila | reverse complement strand
TAACTCCCAAATATACGAACATCCCCAACACAAACTAATCATTTCTTGTAAATCATTGTACAATAGCAATCTATATTAATTTATTTGCTCGTAAATTGTATTGTTTTTGATATTTTAAGTCGATTTTTCTGTTCCACAAAACAATGAAAACTGCGAATACCCTGCCCGATACACTTACGAGTGGGGTACGCCGAAGAAACAGGATGTTATTTGGATCACCCAAGCAGCAATCCAGGTTTACCAGACACCTAAAATTTTCTTTCGGAACGCAGCTGTGCATAGCTACAATAACCTCACCAAGTGTTCACTGTAATCTGTAAGTTCATCCCACCGTGACGGGCCTGGTGTTACCTACATTTGACAAGACCACGGGTTGCTCACTCCTGAAGTTCTTTGGATAGTATTCGGGGACTGCCCCCCGCTTCTCTTGGCAGCTCAATGAGATTAAAACAGCAAAGAGCGGGTTTGACCGCCGGAAATAACTCCGGCACTCAAACCCGCTCTTTATTGGAAACTCGGTTTCCCGCTTATTTGGCTGCGGCGAACCGCTTGGCTACTTCGTTCCAGTTGACTACGTTCCAGAAGGCATCGATATAATCCGGACGCTTGTTCTGGTACTTCAGGTAATAGGCGTGTTCCCACACGTCAATGCCCAGGATAGGGGTACCTTTTACTTCGGCGATGTCCATCAGGGGATTGTCCTGGTTAGGAGTAGACGTCACCGCCAGGGAACCGTCGGCTTTCACAATCAGCCAGGCCCAGCCTGAACCGAACCGCGAACCGCCCGCGGCTTTGAACTGGGCTTTGAACTCATCTACCGAACCGAAAGCAGCCTCGATAGCGGCTTTCAGGTCGCCCGACAGCTCCCCGCCTTTACCGGCAGGCGCCAGGATGTTCCAGAAAAGCTCATGGTTATAATGCCCGCCGCCGTTGTTTCTTACGGCCGGAGAGGCTTTGCTGATATTGGCTAAGATCTCTTCGATGCTTTGCTTGTCTGAATCCGTACCCGCAATAGCGGCGTTCAGGTTGGTCACGTATGCATTGTGGTGACGATCATGGTGAATCTCCATGGTTTGTGCGTCAAAAAATGGCTCCAACGCATCATTGGCGTAAGGGAGCGGAGCTAATGTAAAGGCCATAACTTGTTTATTTTAATAAATTGAAATCTTTCTATAGTAAGAACATTGACGTGGCGCATTCCGTTCCCCTCACAGGAGTGAAAACGGGGCAGAATCACGTTCGGAGGCGCTTAAAAAACATTTTCATGAGCTTTTCAGACGCTTCGGCCAATACCCCGGAGATCACCTGGGTTTTCGGGTGCAGCACCGGGGGCGACCAGCAGGAGAAACCCTTCCTGGCATCCGCGGCGCCATACACCACCGTACCGATCTGCGACCAGGCCAGGGCACCCGCACACATGATACAGGGCTCTAATGTAACGTACAAAGTACAATCTTTGAGATATTTTGCCCCTAAAAAGTTAGAGGCGGCCGTCAGGGCCAGAATCTCCGCATGGGCCGTCACATCCGTCAGTTGCTCGGTCTGGTTACGCCCTTTTCCGATGATCTTCCGGCCATCTGCCACCACCAGGGCCCCTACGGGTATTTCCCCGTCATCAAACGCTTCTTCGGCCAGAACAAGCGCTTTATGCATGAAATATTCATGCGTAAAGACCGGGTAGGCATTTTTTTTCAAAACCGGGAAAACTTAAAAACACAGGCTGGCGGCTCCCAGCAGACCGGCGTCATTGGCCAGGGTAGCCCGGCGGATATCCAGGGTCTTTACATAATAAGGAGTGAGCCAGTATTTCAGCTGACGCTGGATGGCCGGCAGGATATACTCAAACGAAGCCGAAAGCCCTCCGCCAATCAGTACTGTAGTGATGTCCAGGATACGGATCATGCTCACCAGGCCGTCGCCCAAAAGAGAACCTACCTTATCAAAAATCTGCAGGGCCAGCTCATCTCCTTCCGACGCCGCGGCCACCAGACCCGTAGTGGAAATTGAACCGTCTGACGGCAGGCGGGTTTCGCCTTTGTAGGCCGCCCGCATAACATTGGCCATATCCAGTAGTTCATTTTTACCGATGATCCTCTCCAGCACCTTGCCGTTCTCTGAAGGCATGTGGCCCGGCTCCATGGCGTTTCCGCCTCCGCCTTTAAACACCAGCTTATCAATAATAGCGGCGCCGCCCACCCCGGTACCCAGGGTCACAAATATATAATCTTCGGGCAGCTTCTCTTCTCCGAAATAATACTCGCCCAATGCCGCAGCATTGGCATCATTCTCCAGAAAAAAATCATGCTCCGGGAAACGCTCTTTCAGCACCGGAATGATATTTATACCGTTGGTTTCCGGAATAGCCGTAATCTCAATCAGGGTATTCCGGTCTCTCGAAATCAGGCCCGGCACGCCGATACCCACTTTCTTCACCTCGGGGTTTTCTTTCAACTGAAGTACGATGGCATCGCCCAGGCGTTCCACAAAACGACCGGAAGCCCGCCACGAACTCGTCTCATGACTATAGAAGTTCTTGATATTTCCTGTTTCGGAATCCACGATTCCCATTTTTACATTCGTTCCGCCAATATCTATTCCGAGGTATTCTGTCACCATTATTCAATTATTACAGTAGGACACAAATATATATTAAAAAAATTTAAAAACTGTGGAATACGATCTCTTCAATTAATCCCAGCACCTCAACTTTCCCCTTCTTCTTTTCGGAGGAGGTCACAAAATACTCCGGCAGAATCTGCCATTCCAGGCTCAGCGCCTCGGTAAAAGCGGTGATATTCCGTTGTCCTTCCAGCGTTTTTACCTTATCTTCCTTCGTAAAAATTATTTTGATGGCAATGCCGTTCTCACCCAGTTTACGGATAAACTCCAGGTCGCTTTTCTGTGGACTTACCCGGATATCCACCAGCACAAAAACGTACAGCAGATTCTTGCGGTCAAGGATATACTCCCAGGTCATCTTTTCCCATTTCGCCTTTTCCGACAGGGGTACTTTCGCATACCCGTAACCCGGAAGGTCTACCAGGTACCACGCGTTGTCTACCAGGTAGTGGTTAATCAACTGGGTTTTACCGGGAGTAGACGAGGTTTTGGCCAGGTTTTTTACTCCCGTCAGCATATTGATGAGGGAAGACTTCCCTACATTAGACCGCCCGATAAAGGCAATTTCCGGCAGGTTATCTGGCGGGCACTGCTCTAATTTGGTGGAACTTTTGGCAAAAACGGCGCTTTTTATCTGATACATACGGAGGTTTATTTGCAGTTCGGGCATACGCCCTGAACCAGGATATTGACTTCTTCTTTCCGGTAACCTACCGGCAGGCTGATCTCCGGGATCAGGTGTTTTTCCAGGCAGGTGGTTTCCTGGCAGACCTCGCATTTGAAATGAAGGTGGTCGTGGTGGTGGTGACCCGGGTGACACTGGTCCTTACACAAGGCATACTTCACTCCGCCTTTGTCGTCCAGTATCTTATGGATAATGCCCTTTTCCACAAAGGTTTTCAATGTCCGGTACACGGTTACCCGGTCAATATCCTCGCCCAGCTCCCCTTCCATGTCGCTTTGGGAAATGGCGGTGGTTTTTTCCCGGAAATGCTCCAGGATCACCTGGCGGGTTTCGGTGATCCTCAGCCCGCTGCTTTTCAGTATTTCATTCAGCTCATTCATACCCGTTCTTTCGAGTTTAAAAGGGCATTAAACTGCATCTTTACCAGCTGCGCGTAAATACCCTCTGAATCAGATAACAAATTTTCATGCGTTCCGGATTCCACAATACGTCCATCTTCCAACACATAGATGCGGTCTACATGCTGAATGGTGGCCAGGCGGTGGGCAATAATAATGGAGGTGCGGTTCTTCATCAGTTCCCGGAGGGCCTCCTGGATCAGATGTTCAGAGTGGGAATCCAGGGCACTGGTGGCTTCGTCCAAAATCAGCACGGCCGGGTCTTTCAGAATGGCTCTCGCAATGGCGACCCGCTGCTTTTGTCCACCGGAAAGCTTCACTCCCCTTTCTCCCACCCGGGTCTCCAGGCCTTCCGGGAAACGGTCAATGAATTCCAGGGCATTGGCCTTTCTCGCCGCTTCCCGGATTTCCGTTTCCGTGGCTCCCGGCTTCCCGTAGGCAATGTTTTCCCGGATAGAACCGCCAAAAAGCAGCACTTCCTGGGGAACAATGGCGATATTGTCCCGCAGCTCGGTAATATTAAGTTCCGCAATGTTTCGCCCGTCCATCTGAATTTCTCCTGTTTCCAGGGAATAGTACCGCATCAGCAACTGCACGATAGTAGATTTTCCCGCACCCGAATGCCCTACCAAAGCCACTTTTTGCCCTGCCGGGATAGAAAAGTCAATCTCTTTCAGCACCGTCACGTCTTTCCGGGAAGGATAGGCAAAGTGTATGTTCCGGAAACCGATATCTCCCCGGTATCTTTTCGGTTCCGGCAGGACGTCCATGTCTACTTCCGAAGGTTCTTCCAAAATCTCAAAAATCCGCTCGGAAGCCCCCACCGACCGCTGCACGGAGGCGTAAATTTCACCCAGCCCGGCCAGAGACCCGGCAATAAAGAGGGATTGCAGCAGGAAAGCCACCAGATCGGCCAAAACCAGCTGCCCTTCCAGCACCAGGTTCCCACCGAACCAGATCACCAGGCAAACTCCGCCAAAGAGACCTACAATGAAAAAAGAAATGAACACGCCCCGGTAGCGGGCCAGCCGTATGGAAAGTTTCACCACATCTTCGATAAGAAACGAGTACCGGTTGTACTCCAGTTTTTCATTGGTGTAGGCTTTTACGGTTGAAATAGATTGAAAACTTTCGTCCACCACAATATTGGCTTCGGCAAGGCGAGCCTGCACCTGACGGGCAAGGCGACGTACGAAACGACCAAAAAGCAAGGCCGCCACTACGGTAACCGGAAACGTAGCCAGCATAAACAGGGTCAGTTGCCAGGAAACATAAAACAGGTAGGCCAGGCCCAGCACCAGGGTAGCCACCTGCCTGAAAAATTCAGCCACGGTGGTGGTCAACACATTCTGCACCGCGGCCACGTCAGAAGACAGGCGGCTGATCAGGTCGCCTACCCGGTTGTTTTCAAAAAAAGGAATGGGAGTGGTGATGATCTTTTTGTACAGGAGTTTCCGGATATCGGCGGTTGCTTTTTCACTCACCACGGCGAAAAACCACACCCTGAAATACGAAAAAATCCCCTGGGCAAGCAGCGCGATTCCGAAAACCGCCGCCACCTGGTTTAGTGTAAACTGCGATTTCCCTTCCAGCACCCGGGTCATTTCTCCTACCAGTACAGGAAAAGAGAGCGTAGACAAGGTGGCAAAGGTCAGCATGACCATGCCCATCAGGTACAAGGCTTTGTAAGGCTTTAAAAAGCGAAACAGCTTTAAGGCCTCTTTCCCTCCTTTCAGCGTAAATCCGGGCTTTTTCCCCGGAGAAGAATTGTCCATTTATTTATCTTTTTGACCGCGGTACTTTGAGCCTCTCAGGATAGCTCCCGCGTCATTATTCTCCATTAATTCGGGAAGACTTACCGCAGGGTTATTCATCCGGTAGAGCTCCACAATTCTCCATCCCAGCCATTGGCCTATGCGGCCGGGGCAATCTCCACTGATCTCCCCCACATAAGGCCTTTCTCCGAAGTACTTGGCATTCACCGCCGGGTTTTCGCTGTTCAGCAATTCCCGGTCAATGATATGCGCCCAGATCACCTCCTGGTACTCGTACGCATTCTGCATTTCCCGGTTGGTGTACCCGATAATCAGGGAATCTTCTACGTGGGGAAGCACAGCCCGGCTGAATTCGAGAGACTTCCCGAAAAAAATCATGTCTTGCGTGAAAGAATCACGGGTAAAATCCACCTTGTTGAACCGATTGGATAAAAACCGGATCACGTTAGGCACCACATACGCCGGGGTATAACGGGGCAGAATATAATCGGGCTGATCGGGGCGGTACAGCGCACCAGGACCGATAAAAGATTCGAGGGAGAGAATCACCAGGGAATCCGTGACCACGATATCGTTCCGCAGTCCGCTGAAACCGGCCACCATTCGCGGCGGAACAAAGTCGGGATACCATTTCTTGATCTCATCAAAAGCCCGTCCAAAACTTTCTTCCAGGGCCGAGAGGTCGCCGAAGGTTTCCTCCGTCTGTTCGAACAGATTCCGGGCGTCTTCATGCTGTACCATGTGAAACACATCGCCCACGAAAGCGGTATCTTCTGCGGAAGCGCCTAACAGCAGCTCGGTGATTTCCGGGCTTCCGGCCAGCAGGCTTTTCAGTTCTTCCTGCGACGAAACCCCCATCAACTCCCGGTCGAACCGCTCAATGACCACCGCAGTAACCGGGCTGTCTGAACCTTTGCCGCATCCCAGCAGGGCAGCAGAAAAAAGAAAAATGAATATTCTTTGGTACATTTCCGTATTGATTCGGTTCCTTCTTCGAAATAAATCACAAATTTAAGAATTTAATGTCGTACTTCTGTTCCCTATTCCTGTGTCTCCGGCATGGCATTACAACAGGCCACCGGATATTTCCGAAAAAAAACGAGACCTGCCAGAGACGGAAAAATCAGGATTCAGGCCTAATTTTACCTGATTAAACAATTGAATCAGGCATCATCCCCTTACAAGAAGCAGCCGAAAAAGGAAGAACACCATTTCCTTTTTTATCTTCTTCAAAGATAGTAAATTTATTTTTGGACTGACGAACGGCAATATTCTGTCCAGTAAAAGAACAACTAAAATGACCGGTTTTAAAGCAGAAATCGAAAACAACATCCTCCCGTTCTGGCTGCACCGGATGCGCGATGAACACCACGGCGGATACTATGGAAAAATGACCGGCACGAACCGCCTTGTTCCGGAAGCCCACAAAGGTCTGGTGCTGAACGCCCGCCTGCTCTGGACCTTCTCTTCCGCCTACAGAATACTACAAAAGGAGGAATACCGACGGGCGGCCGACCGGGCTTTCGAATACCTGACTACCCGTTTTTACGACCGGGACCACGCCGGATTCTACTGGGAACTGGACTACCGCGGCCAGGTTCTGAACAGTAAAAAACAAACCTACGCCCAGGCATTCGCCCTCTATGGCCTTTCGGAATACTACCGGGCCACACAGGAGGAAAAAGCCCTTGAACTGGCACAGGAAACCTTTGCCGTCATGGAAAAATATGCCGACCAAAAGTACGGAGGGTATTTTGAGGCGTTCTCGGCCAATTGGCAGCCCCTGGAAGACATGCGTCTGAGCGAAAAGGACTTCAACGAAAAAAAATCGATGAACACCCATCTGCATGTACTGGAAGCTTACACCAGCCTCCTAAGGGTGTGGAAAAGTGCCGAGCTGAAAACCGCCCACCGGGCCTTACTGAAGATTTTCATGCAACATATCGTAGAGGCAAAAACCGCGCGGTTTCACCTTTTTTTCGGGGAAGACTGGACACCCAGATCGACCCTCATATCGTACGGGCATGACATTGAGGGCTCGTGGCTACTCTTCGAAGCCGCACAAGTATCCGGGGAGTTTCTTCCGGAAATACAAGCCTTGAGTGTCATGATGGCCCGGGCCGCTTTAGACGGACTTCAGCCCGACGGCAGTACGGTTTACGAAAAAGATGGCGACCATACCGACATGGAAAGGCATTGGTGGGTACAGGCAGAAGCGGTGGTAGGCTATAGCTATGCCTGGAAAAATTCGGGTGACCTCCTATACAAAACTGCCGCCGACAAGGCCTGGAACTATATCCGCGAAAATATCATCGATACCCGAGACGGGGAATGGCATTGGAGCAGGCTTCCTGACGGCACAGTCAATAACAGGGAAGACAAAGCGGGGTTTTGGAAGTGTCCCTACCACAACGGAAGAATGTGCCTGGAAATGATGGAACATTTCGGCAAAGAATAAAGACTTCGGCTAACCTGCTGCAATTGCAGATTTTTTTGTACCTTACACCCTAACTTGCGTGCAGTAAGTCAGAGACGATTACGACAATGAGTGTAGAAACCGAACAAGTGACTACGGAATACTATTCCGAACAGGAGAAAAAAGAGATCGCCAAGCGGTACAGAAAGATCCTGAAAGCAGCCCGCGCCCTCCTGAAAGACGGAGACGCAAAAATGATCCGCAAAGCGCTCTCCGTCAGCATGGAAGCACACAAGGAAATGCGGCGCAAATCGGGGGAGCCGTACATCTACCATCCCCTGGAAGTGGCACTGATCTGTGTGGAAGAAATTGGCCTGGGGCCTACCTCCATTGTGTGTGCGTTGCTGCATGACGTGGTGGAAGACACCAGCATTACGCTCAAAGAAATAGAGAAAGACTTTGGTCCTAAAGTAGCCCAGATCATTGACGGCCTCACCAAAATCGGTGAAAGTTTTGAGCAGACCCAGTCGGCCCAGGCGGAGAACTTCCGCAAGATGCTGCTGACCCTGTCTCACGACGTGCGCGTGATCCTGATCAAGCTGGCCGACCGCCTGCACAATATGCGGACCCTCGACAGCATGGCGAAGAACTCCCAGTTGAAGATTTCGAACGAGACCATCTATATTTACGCCCCCCTGGCCCACCGCCTCGGGCTGTACCAGATCAAGTCGGAGCTGGAAGACCTCTACCTCAAATACACGCATCCCGAAGAATTCAAAGACATCACCGCCAAGCTAAGTTCCAGCAAGGCCTCCCGAAAACGGCTGATTGATAATTTCATGAAGCCCATCAAAAAAAGGCTGGAGGAAGCCTCCCTTGACTTTTATATCAAAGGGCGCCCCAAACATATTTATTCCATCTGGAAAAAACTTCAGAATACGAACATCCCTTTTGAAGGCATATATGACCTCTTCGCGATCCGGATTATCCTGAAAGGAATTCCCATTGACGAAAAAGACAAGGAAAAAGCCGCCTGCTGGCAGGCATACTCCATTGTGACCGACGAATACCGGCCCAACCCCGACCGGCTGAAGGACTGGATTTCTACCCCCCGGTCTAACGGGTATGAATCACTGCACACTACGGTGATGAGTAATGCAGGCGTTTGGGTAGAGGTGCAGATCCGTACGGAGAGAATGGACGAAATTGCGGAGAAAGGATACGCCGCCCACTGGAAATACAAAGGCAATAATACCTCACTCGACAAGCCCCTGGACCAATGGATCAACCAGGTGCGCGATACCCTCGAAAGCGGAGATTCTTCCGCTATTGAGTTTATTGAAGACTTCCAGAGCAATCTCTTTAACGAAGAAATCTTCATCTTTACTCCCAAAGGCGACCTGAAGGTACTGCGAAAAGGAGCCACCGTGCTGGATTTCGCCTTCGATATCCATACCGAAATAGGCAAGAAATGTACGGCCGGCAAGGTAAACGGCACCCTGATGCCCATCAGCCATGTGCTGCAAAGCGGTGACCAGGTGGAAATTCTCACCACCAAAAACCAGAAACCCTCCGAAGACTGGCTGCGTTTTGTGGTGACCTCAAAAGCCAAGGCCCGAATCAAAGATCTCCTGAAAGAGTTCAACAAAGGGTACGTGAGCGAAGGCAAGGAAATCATTGCCCGGAAACTGAAAAACCTGGGCATGGAGAACAACCTGGAAACCATTAACCAGCTGAGGGCATATTTCAATAAAAAAGACTATAACGACCTCTTCTACGCTTTCGGGAAAGGGCATAACCTGCCAGACGAAATCAGTAAATTTAAAAAGGAGAAGGAAGCCCTGGCTAACCGCCAGAAAAAGATAGAACTCGACGAAAAAGCATTTAAAGACGCCAAATCGTTTGAGCGGGAATTTAAAAAAGTGCAGGGGAACGACACCCTGCTGATCGGCGACGACATGCAGCAAATTGACTACGTACTGGCCCGTTGCTGCAATCCTATCCCCGGCGACAACGTTTTTGGCTTCCTCACCATCAATGAAGGCATCAAAATCCACCGCAACAGTTGTCCCAACGCCCATCAACTTCTATCAAATTACGGCAATCGGGTCATCAAAGCCCGCTGGGCCAGCCAGATCGAAAAATCGTACCTGGTGACCATCAAGCTGAACGGCATAGACCGGGTGGGGCTGATCCAGGACATTTCCAAAGTTATTTCCAATGAACTCCATATTAACATGCGGGGTATTTCCGTTGAAACTTTTGATGGTATATTTGAGGGAAAAATTAAAGTGTACGTTTTTGACACCAAACACCTGGATGAACTTCTTCAGCGCCTGGAACTGATTGAAGGGGTCACCAATGTTTCCCGAGACGAAACCCTGTGAAGCGAATGAATAAAGTTATTTTTTTAATTTTTATTGCGGTGCTTCCCCTGTCTGCCCAGGAGACGGCAGATACGCTGACGGCCCAGAGAAAGATCTTTACATCTACCGCTTACCGGAAAGGCGTGAAACTGAACAATTCCATGCTCTTTGATCTATACTCCCGTTCAAAAGCCTATGACGCGGAAAAACAGCTGAAAGATTCCCGGATCATCATTCCGGTGGGTGCGGGCGTATCTCTGGCCGGACTGGCCCTGAGCGCCGGGGCGCTGGTAGGTACTCAGCATACCGAGGTTGTCAATAACGTGGAGTATACCTATTTCAAAAGGCCGGTGGTGCAGCTGCTGGGAGGCATAGGCATGATGGCCGCCGGAATATGCCTGATGGAGTTCGGGAACGACAAGAGAATGCAATCGATTGCACTATACAACAAAAAGAAAAAATTTGACGCACTCCAAGCCCAGGTAGGGCTCACCTCAAACGGCGCCCTGGGCCTGAAATTATCTTTCTGAACGGAGCCTCACCCCGGCCGAAAAGGATATTTAGATCAATTCTAAGTACTTAATTATTAATTTTGTAAGATCATACCTAAAAAATTCATGATCGCTGAAAGAAGTAATATTCAGGCAGTAAAACAGATATTTACCGCATACCTGGAAAACAAACAACTCCGGAAGACCCCGGAACGCTACGCTATTCTCGAAGAGATCTATAGCCGCGACGATCATTTCGACGTGGAGGACCTCTACATTTCCATGAAAAACAAAAAATACCAGGTCAGCCGGGCCACCGTTTACAACACACTTGACCTGCTGGTAGAATGCGACCTGGTGGCCAAACATCAGTTCGGAAAAAATCTGGCCCAATACGAAAAATCATACGGATTTAAGCAACATGACCACTTAATTTGCCTAGATTGCAACAAAGTTTTGGAATTTTGTGATCCGAGGGTGCAGTCTATCCAGAATATGGTAGGAGATCACCTGAACTTCAATGTTTTACATCATTCCCTGATTTTTTACGGTTCCTGCCGTAATTCAGATTGTGAAAACAAAATTGGCAAATAAATTAAATAACTAAGATGGTTGATATTCTGCTAGGCCTTCAATGGGGAGATGAAGGTAAAGGGAAGATTGTGGATGTTCTGGCGCCCCAGTACAAAGTAGTAGCCCGGTTCCAGGGCGGTCCTAATGCGGGCCACACCCTTGAGTTTGAAGGCAAAAAACACGTTTTACACCAGATTCCTTCCGGTATTTTCCGGCCCGACAGCATCAATATTATTGGTAACGGGGTTGTTCTTGACCCTATTATATTCAGGAAAGAAATCGAAGCCCTGGCGCCTTACGACATAGATTTCAGCAAAACCCTGTTTATCTCTAAAAAAACAGCGATCATTATTCCCACCCACCGTCTGCTGGACGCGGCCTCTGAAAAGGCGAAGGCGGATGCCAAAATCGGCTCTACCCTGAAGGGTATCGGACCGGCCTATTCCGACAAGGTTTCCCGTCAGGGACTGAGACTGGGCGATATCGTTTCTCCGAATTTCAAAAGCAAATACCAAAAACTGGTAGAAGCGCACAAAAACATGCTCGACTTCTACGGGTATGAATATGACCTCTCCGCCGCGGAAGAGGAGTTCTTCA
Source organism: Leadbetterella byssophila (assembly GCA_040394705.1). Lineage (GTDB taxonomy): Bacteria > Bacteroidota > Bacteroidia > Cytophagales > Spirosomataceae > Leadbetterella > Leadbetterella byssophila_B. The sequence continues at coordinate 3,572 of JBEBRS010000051.1, read as the reverse complement.
GCGCCCTGGAGTTTATCCGGGGTTTTAACCTGATAGAGAGTGAATACCTGATCAATAAAAAACTGGGTGAACCCGGCACAAGAGTACTGGCGGAAGGCGCGCAGGGTTCTCTGCTCGATATAGATTTCGGCTCTTATCCTTTTGTGACCAGTTCGAATACCACGGCCGCGGGCGTTTGCTCCGGCCTGGGCGTATCTCCTTCCCGCATTAACGAAGTGTACGGCATATTCAAAGCCTATTGCACCCGGGTGGGCTCGGGTCCTTTCCCTACCGAATTGCTGGACGAAACAGGCGAAAGAATGCGGCAGGAAGGACGTGAGTTCGGAAGCACCACCGGCCGGCCGAGAAGATGCGGCTGGGTAGACCTGCCCACGCTGAAATATTCCATCATGCTGAACGGCGTAACCCAGTTGGTGATGATGAAAGTAGACGTATTGAGCATCTTTGACGAGATTAACGTTTGTACCCACTATGAACTGCCTGACGGCACCATTACTGATGAGCTGCCGTATGACATGACCGACCTGCCCATCAAACCGGTGTACACTACCCTACCCGGCTGGAAGCAGTCGCTTGACGGCATTACCGACTTTGAAAAAATGCCTGCCGCGCTCAAAGAATATACGGCCTACCTGGAAAGGGAACTTAACACTCCCCTGACCTTTGTGTCTACCGGTCCGGACCGAAACGCGACCCTGACCCGGAAACCGGAATTATGAACCGCAACTTAGCTTCTTTTGTGTTTACGGGAGAAACCCTCTTCCGTCTTCCGGTGGAGGAAGCTAAGCCGCCGGCGCCCAAAAAGATTGTTGGAAAAAGCACGCTTGTGCTGGTCGATGTGCTGGGAGATACCGACCGGGAGTTCCTGGAAAAAGTAATGGCGTCGGTGGGTGTGGCCGCCCCTGACATGGAGATCCTGGTACGGAAACAGCTTCCGGAATATGACCTGTCTGCCCTGGAAAAGGTAACCCGGATCGTGGCTTTCGGTGATTTTCTCGAAATATTACACCCGGCTGAAAAACTGACAAAATACACCCCGGTGTTGTATTCGGGCCAAAAAATCCTGGTGGCTGACCCACTGAATACCGTGAGCCTGAACCGTGCGAATGAGAAAAGAAACTTATGGATGGCCCTGAAAGAAATGTTCGGTCTGGGCTGATTATCTTTTTTATTCCCGTTACATATTGCTAATTTTGCAGTTTCCGTTATAATGGAGCAACTATGTTAAGGAATCTCTTTTTTATACTGGTCGCGCTTTCTGCTGCCGCCTGCGCGAGAAAGGCCACTCCCTCCGGAAGCAATACTTCAGGGCTGTTATCCCACTATTCGGAAGATATCAGTCACCTGCTTCCCAAGTACGAAGAAGTCGGCCGTGAGATCGTGGAAACGGAAGAACCCCCGGCCCCGGCTCAGACCGTCTTCGTCGACGACAACGAGAAAGTAGACGCTGCGCTTGAAAAAATCATTGAGCAGAATAAGACCTACCAGAACCAGGGGTACCGGATTCAGGTTTTTTCGGGAAATTCACGGGCGGATTTTGAGAACGCAAAAAGTTACATCCTCCGGAACTTTCCTCACCTGGAAATCTACGAATCGTACAGCCAGCCCACCTACCGTATCCGGATAGGAGATTTCCTTTACTACCAGGATGCCGAAAAATACAGCGGCTCGCTTCGGCAAAGGTTTGGCACGACACGCATTGTAAATGAAAAAATAAACATCAAAAAGGCACTGAATTCGAAGTGAAAAAAGCATTAATCACCGGTGTAACCGGACAAGACGGGGCATACCTTGCCGAGTTTCTCCTTGAAAAAGGATATGAAGTACATGGCATTAAAAGAAGAGCTTCTTTATTCAATACCGACAGGATAGATCATCTGTATCAGGATCTGCACGAAGGAAATGTTAATTTTATCCTCCATTACGGGGATTTAAGCGATTCTACCAACATTATCCGGATCATCCAGGAGGTGCAACCCGACGAAATTTACAACCTGGGGGCCATGTCTCACGTAAAAGTGAGTTTTGATGAACCGGAATATACCGCCCAGGTAGACGGCATAGGCACCTTACGGATACTGGAAGCCGTGCGATTGCTGGGCCTAACGGAGAAAACCCGGATTTACCAGGCTTCCACTTCAGAATTATACGGACTGGTACAGGAAGTTCCTCAGTCCGAAACCACCCCGTTTTATCCCCGTTCGCCCTATGCTGTGGCCAAACTGTACGCCTACTGGATTACCGTTAACTACCGCGAAGCCTATAACATGTACGCGTGCAACGGCATCTTGTTCAACCACGAGTCGCCGCTTCGGGGGGAAACGTTTGTAACGAGGAAGATTACCCGTGCGGTGGCCCAGATTGCACTAGGACAGGAAGACTGCCTTTACCTGGGTAACCTGGACGCCAAACGCGACTGGGGACACGCCCGCGACTACGTAGAGGCCATGTGGCTGATTTTGCAGCAGGAACAGGCCGAAGACTTCGTGATTGCAACCGGCATTACCACCACCGTTCGCGACTTTGTCAAAATGGCCTTTGAAAAAATAGGCATCACCCTGGAATTCAAAGGAGAAGCAGAGAAGGAAGAAGCCTTTGTGCTTTCCAGCACGCATCCGGAATACGCCCTTCCCGTAGGTAAAAGAGTATTGGCTATAGATCCTGTCTATTACCGGCCAACCGAGGTGGAACTGCTCATTGGTGACCCCACCAAATCGAAGACCCGCCTGAACTGGCAGCCAAAATACGACCTGGCCGGCCTGGTAGACGAAATGGTCGCTGCTGACCTCCGGTATTTCAGTAACCGGCCCGCTTACAACAAAGCCGGTTTAAAAGTAACGTAAATGATAACCTTCAAAATTGCCAGTTATTCATTGTCAATTAACGATTTCTTATGATTTATCCCATCATCGGATACGGAGCCTCTGTTTTGCGAAAAAAATGCGAAGACATCACACCTGGCGAGCTGGATGTGAAACAGATCTCTAATAATATGTTTGAAACCATGTACGGTGCTTCCGGCGTGGGCCTCGCAGGTCCACAGGTCAATCTCCCGTACAGGATTTTTGTGGTAGACGGCGAAGTAATTAACAACAGTGCAGAAAGTGAAGAAGACATAGACCCTGACCTGGTAGGCTTCCGGAAAACTTTCATCAACGCCCGGATTCTGGAAGAAACCGGCGAACCCTGGCCCTACGAAGAAGGCTGTCTCAGTATCCCGGGGGTGCGGGCCGATGTGTACCGGAAACCCGTGATCACCGTACGCTATTTCGATACCGACTGGGTAGAGCATACCGAGACATTTAAAGGAATGGCCGCCCGCATTATCCAGCACGAGTATGATCACATTGAAGGCGTACTTTTTACCGACCACCTTGCTCCCCTGAAAAAACAGATGTTAAAAAAGAAGCTGGGCATGATTCAAAAGGGGATTGTAGATACCGACTACAAAATGAAGTTTCTTTGATGAGCTATCAGAAGTCAGCTATCAGCTATCAGAGGAGTGAATAAAGTTGGTTCGCCGGCTGAAAGCTGATAGCTAATTTCTAACAGCTAAAAATGTACCCCCATGA
>JBEBRS010000050.1:0-15915 GCA_040394705.1 Leadbetterella byssophila | reverse complement strand
TCATGATTCTATTTACATCATGACCACCTACGGAGCGGCCCAGTACCTGATCCTGAAAGGCTGGCTTAAAAGAGATTCTCTTTAATGAGTTTGATGGCGATGGCCAGGATAATCAGACCGAATACCTTTTGCAGTACTTCTACGGTACCCGGTTCCAGTTTTCTTTCCAGCCACCCGGACGATTTGAGTACAACAAAAATAAGAACAAGGTTTAAAAGTATACCTGCCAGAATATTTACGTCGTGGTAGGCTGCTTTCAGGGCGATCAGCGTGGTCATGGTACCCGCGCCCGCAATGATGGGAAAGGCCAGGGGCACAATACTTGACCCCTTCCCGTCGGCAGAAGCGTTATGCTTGAAAATTTCCCTTCCCAGGATCATTTCAAAGCTGATAATTAAAAGGATGAGCGCTCCTGCTACCGCAAACGATTGCACGTCTACCCCGAAGAGCTGCAATATCTTCACCCCCACAAAGAGATAAATCAGCATCAGCGCCCCCGAAACCAGGGTAATTCTTTCCGGATGCACGTTTCCTATTTTCTTCCTCAGATTGAGAATAATAGGAATAGACCCCAGGATATCGATGACCGAAAAAAGGATAATGGTCACCGAAAACAGTTCTTTAAAATTGAAATGCGAGAAAAACTCCATGGCTTCTGGTTTATTGACCTGCAAAATTACGAAGTAACCTGTATAACACCGCAAAATCTGCATCGGGTATGGCAGGAAAATTAGCAATGCGGAACGTATTCGTTTTCCATTCCCCGTATCCTTTCCCTACCGTTACCCCGTTTTCCGACAGGTATCGGGCAATCTCGTTCACCCGATAGCTCTCTACGGCCGCTACGGTAAGGGAGCGCACAGCGGGTGTATGCACCAATGCCGAGCCGCCTTGAAAATTATCCAGGAATCTGTAGATTTCTGCCGCCCGCTTTTCCAGTTTTATCGCGGTATCCCTCACGTTCTCCCTTTCTTCCAGCAAGCGTTTCAACAGGTAAATCCCCAGGATATTGGGTGTATACGGCGTCTGGAAACGATCAAAGTTCTCTTCCATAAAAAGGGCGCTGTTGTAATACCGGCGATCGTTTTTCTCCTTCGCCCTTTCCAGCGCAGCCGGCGACATCACCAGGATACCCAGACCGGAGGGGAGGCCCAGGCATTTCTGGGAACAGCCAATCCAGATATCTCCCTGGGAAATATCGTAATCTACCCCGCCCAGGGAAGACACGGCATCCAACACCAACAATCCTTTCCCCGCCGCCCGAAAAGTGCGGATCATATCGGGAGAAAACGCCGTTCCGTTGGAGGTTTCGTTGGCTACGATACAGATATCCTTACTTTCCGGCCGCCGGGGCGCAGGAATCTCCCCGATACCGAAAGTGCATTCCTCCGTAGCCCCCGTAATTCTTTCGGTGTACATCCTCCATTTCTCACCGAAGGCGCCGTTGGTGTAAAAGACCGCATCGTTCAGAAAAGACTGGGCACAGATTTCCCAACACTCGGTGGCAGAAGACGTAAAAAAAACCTTATAGGAAGCGGGAATATTCAGATGGTCTTTTAAAAGCGAAACGGCCTGCTCCAGAAGACGCATAAAATCTTCGGAGCGGTGATTTTTTTCGAGAATACCGGATTCAAAAGCTTCCCGCACGAAATCTTTTACCACCGGGTAGATCCGGGATGGTCCGGGATAAAAATTGTACATGAAATTTCGGTGATGAATTGAACGTAAATCTCCCCCGGCCCCTATACGCGTAAAGGAATACGTATTCTTGGTTTTTCCGCATTGATCTCCGCTTTAAAAAGTGAAAACCATTGCAATACTTCATCAAGGGCTGGCAGATTGATGGAATACATCACAAATTGCCCCTTTTTCTTGGCGGTCACCAGTTCGGCCTGTTTCAGAATATCCAGGTGATGACTGATGCTGGGCTTTGAAATGTTAAACCGATCGGCGATTTCTCCCGCGGCAGCCGGATTCACCCGGAGTATCTCCAGGATCTCCCGCCGGGTTCCATCATTCAAAGCTTTAAAATACTTATCCATGGCCGGATCACATCAATTAATAATTATACAAATAACTAACTATATTTTATTCTGTCAAATAAAAACACCAATTTCTTTGCCAAAAATTGAATAAACCCACGTAACGGAATAATAATTGGTATATTTGCGGCGGGTAAACCATAAGCAAATTCATTAAATCAGATGAAGGTTTTAAAATTCGGCGGCACTTCGGTGGGTACGGTAGAAAGCATTACCGAAGTAGCAGAGATCATCCAGAAGAAGTTTTCAAAATCCAGCGGTATTGCGGTTGTATTTTCCGCAATGTCAGGCGTTACCAATAAATTACTGGAAGCGGGTCGCCTGGCCGCGTCGGGTTCTGCCGACTACGGTCCGATCATCCAGAGCCTGGAAGACCGCCATTTTGAGGTGATCAAAAAACGGGTTCCCGTGAAGTCGCAAAGCGCTATTCTGGCTAAAATTAAAGGAGAACTAAATGACCTGGAAGACTTCCTGAAAGGCATTACCTACATCCGGGAGCTTAGTCCCCGCACCTCCGATTTCCTGGTCAGTTTCGGAGAGCGTTTATCCACCCAGATGATCGCATTCCTCTTAAAAGAAAAAGGACTAAACACCCAATATATTGACGCGCGCCAACTGATCCGGACCAACGGAAATTTCGGTTTTGCCGAAGTGGATTTTCACCTGACCAATTCCGCTGTGATGTCGCAAGTCTCCGACCCTACCGTGGTTTATTGCATCACGGGTTTTATCGCCTCTGACGAAAACGGCAGTACCACTACCTTAGGCCGGGGCGGCTCAGATTACACGGCCTCCATTGTAGGCGCGGCCCTGAACGCAGAAGTCATTGAGATCTGGACCGACGTCAACGGGATGATGACCGCGGACCCCCGCAAGGTCAAAAACGCGTTTTCTATCCCGGAGATCTCGTATTCCGAAGCCATGGAGCTTTCTCATTTCGGCGCGAAAGTCATCTACCCCCCCAGCCTGATCCCCGCGTTCAAGCGCGATATCCCGATCCGGATACTCAATACTTTTGAAAGCGGCCATACGGGTACGGTCATTTCCCGCCATGTCAATCAGAAAGCCTATTCCATTACGGGCATCAGCTCTATTGATGACATTGCCCTGATTAATCTTCACGGCAACGGCATGATCGGGGTAGCGGGCGTTTCCGCCAAAGTATTCGGACTTATGGCCGAAAACCGGATTTCCATCGTACTGATCACCCAGGCGTCTTCCGAGCATTCGATCTGCTTTGCGGTAGAACCTTCTGCCGGCGAAAAAGTACGTAAAATCCTGGAGAAGGGCTTCAAGCAGGAAATCGCTAACGGGGAAATTGAAAATGTGACCGTACAATACAATCTTTCTATCCTGGCTGTAGTGGGCGAAGGTATGCGTTCCAGCTCGGGTATATCCGGGAAACTGTTTTCCGTATTGGGAAAAAACGGTATCAATGTAGTGGCTACAGCCCAGGGGTCTTCCGAACTCAATATTTCGGTGGTGATTAAAAAGAAGGATATCGCCAAGGCCCTGAATGCCATTCACGAATCATTCTTTGAAATTGACGGATTCACGTTGAACCTCTTTATCCTGGGTCCTACTGGACTGATCGGCCGCACCCTTCTACGCCAGATTCAGGCCCAGAAAGAGTACCTCCGCAAGGAAAAGAACCTGACCATACGCATTGTGGGCATCACGAATACCCGAAAAATGCTGCTTAACCCGGAAGGGATATGCCTCGACAACTGGCTCGACAGGCTGGAGAATGAAGGGGAGCCGGTGAACCAGAGTGAATTTTTCGAAGATATGCAGGCCCTCAACCTCAGCAACAGCGTTTTTGTAGACTGCTCTGCCGATAAAAATATCACCCAATACTACGCCCCGGTATTGCAAAGCAACATTTCGGTGGTGACCCCCAATAAAGTAGCCAACTCGGGTAGCTACGAAGAATACAAGGTGCTCCGCGATATTTCACGGCGCAGAGATGTCAAATTCCTCTACGAAACCAATGTGGGGGCGGGTCTTCCCATCATCAATACCCTGCAGGGCCTCATCAACAGCGGAGACCAGATCCGGAAAATTGAAGCCGTACTGAGCGGTACACTCTCCTATATCTTCAACACATTCAGCGTAGACCGAAAATTTGTGGATGTAGTGAAGGAAGCCAAGGAGAAAGGCTATACCGAACCGGATCCGCGGGATGACCTCAGCGGTACGGACGTAGCCCGTAAAATCCTGATCCTGGCCCGGGAATGCGGACTGAAACTGGAACTGGAAGATGTAGAGAATCTCCCCTTGCTTAGCCCGGCCGCCCTGTCTGCCGCCAGCGTAGATGAATTTTACCAGGTGCTGGAAAGAGAAAACGATCATTATGCCGACCTGATCTCTACCGCCCACGCCGAAGGGAAACGCCTGCGTTTCATTGCCTCTTTTGAAGACGGGAAGACCAGTATAGGACTAAAAGCCGTAGACCTCAGCCACCCCTTCTACGCGCTGGCCGGCTCTGAGAATATTGTTTCATTTACCACAGACCGTTACGAAACCAACCCGCTGGTGGTGAAAGGTCCCGGCGCCGGCGCGGAAGTAACCGCCATGGGCGTTTTTGCCGACATCATCAGTTTAAGTAGTTTTCTGGCTTAAAACCTATACGTTTTGGATTCTATAAGAGTTTTTGCACCCGCCACCGTAGCCAATGTTTCCTGCGGTTTTGACATCTTCGGACTCGCCGTGGAGTATCCCGGTGATGAAGTGGTACTCACCCGCAGAAACGACAACCGGATTGTGATACGGGAGATCACCGGCGATGAAGGCAAACTCACCCTCGACGAGACCCGTAACGCCGTTTCCGTTCCGATAATCAAATACCTGGCTCACCTGGGGCTGGATACGGGGTTTGACATCACCCTGCATAAAAAAATGGCCCTGGGAAGCGGCTTGGGCAGTAGCTCGGCCAGCTCAGTAGCCGGTGTTTTTGCCGCCAACCACCTCCTGGGTCAACCCTTAACCACCGAGCAGCTGCTGCCTTTCGCCATGGAAGGAGAAAGGGTGGCCTGCGGCTCCGCACACGCGGATAATGTAGCCCCTGCGCTTCTGGGCGGCTTTGTGGTAATCCGCTCCTATTCCCCGCTTGATGTCTTTAAAGTACCGGTCCCGGATCAGCTCTACATTTCGCTTATCCATCCAGATATAGAAGTAAACACGAAAGACGCCCGCCACATTCTGAAAAATGAGGTATCCATGAACAAGGCGATCTCCCAGATGGGCAATGTCAGCGGCATGATTGCCGGGCTGATGAGTTCCAACTACGCGCTGATCAGCCGTTCTATGGTAGACTTTATCATTGAGCCTATCCGTTCCATACTGATCCCCCAGTTTTTTGAGGTGAAAATGGCGGCTCTGGAAGCAGGCGCCCTCGGATGCAGCATTTCCGGTGCCGGTCCTTCCATTTTCGCCTTTTCAGAAGGGAAAGAAACCGCGGAAAAAGTCGCGCGCGCCATGCAGTCCGAATTTGAAAAAGTCAATATTCAGTCTACCACCTTCGTTTCTAAAATAAATGAAACGGGACCCAAAATACTCGAATAAATGAAAGCAGAAGAAATCAACGGAATATTCAGAGAGTCGATTTCCGACTACCATGCCCAGGACCATGTAGATGCGGTCAAACCTGAAAAATACGAGGGCCTTCAAGCGCTACTCTACCTCAAAAACTGGATAGACACCGTGCAATGGCACCTGGAAGATATCATCCGGGACCCTTCTATTGATCCCGCGGAATTAGTAGCCATTAAACGCCGCATAGATGCTTCCAACCAGCACCGCACCGATACCGTAGAACAGATTGACGAGTGGTTGTTCCAGAGCCTCAAGGACACGAAGCCCCTTGAAAACGCGAAATTAAATTCAGAGACTCCGGCCTGGTTACTCGACCGTATGTCGATTCTCCAACTTAAAATCTACCATTTCGCGGAGCAACTCCGGAGAGAAGATGCCGGTGAAAGCCACCTGAACTCGGTCAGGCAAAAATTGTATATCCTGCAGGTACAGGAAGCCGACCTGGCCCAGGCCTACGATGAACTGATAGACGATCTCCGTTCAGGTCACAAGTACATGAAATTGTACAAGCAAATGAAAATGTACAATGACCCGGACCTCAACCCTATTTTTTACGCAAAGAAATGAAAACGGCCGTAGTCTTCCGGTTTTCTGCCATGGGCGATGTAGCCCTCACCATGGCCGCCCTGGCTACGGCACTACAGCATAGGCCTGACCTGAGAATTGTGGTGGTCACGCGACCAAAATTCCGGCCTTTCTTCGCCCACTATCCCCGAATTACCGTTTTTCCCTGTGATTTTGACGGAGTACACCAAGGGCCGAAAGGACTTTTCCGGCTTTTCCAACAACTGAAGGATTTCCGCCCGGATTATATACTGGACCTGCACCAAAACCTGAGGACCGCCTTCCTCAAAACCTTTTTTAGATTTTCGGGACAAAAAGTATTTAGTCTGAACAAACACCGCAAGCAAAAAAAACAAATTATCCGGGGAAAGCGCCTTATTCCTATAAAACACGTTTCAGAGCAATATCTTGATGTTTTTAAAGCCGCAGGTATCGTTCCCCGGGATCTCTCCATCCGGCATCTCACCCATTTGTTTCAGACCTCGGAAGAAACCAAGCGTACAATTTCAGATTGGGTACGACAGGAAAACGCGGAGGGTTTTGTAGGAATTGCGCCCTTTGCCCAGCACCAGGGGAAAATCTGGCCCCTGGAGCGTTACGAAAAGCTCATGGAGTTGCTTACCCATAAGTTTCCCGGTAAAAAGATACTTCTTTTTGGGGGAGGGAAAAGTGAATTTGAGCTCCTGGAGAAGGTAGCCGGAAAGCACCCTCAGGCGCTCAGCGTGGTTCACCGTTTTTCACTCGAAGAAGAACTGGAATTGATTTCCCGGGCTGCTTTCTTTATCAGTGGAGATACTTCCAATATGCATTTTGCCGCAATGATGGGAGTCAGGGTCATTTCCATCTGGGGCGCCACCCATACCCTTACCGGCTTCGGCCCTTTGTTTCAGCCCGAAACTAATCAGGTGGAGATATCCAAAGAAGAACTTTCCTGTCGCCCCTGCTCCGTGTACGGAAAAACGCCCTGTCGCCGGGGAGATTATGCATGCCTGAACTGGATTGAAGCGGAAAACGTCATGGAGGTTATCACGCAAAACTGACTTTCGCAGAAGGGAGTCAACTTTCAATAGTCAGTTGGAAAGTATCTGCCAAATCCTTTTCCCAGGTGTTCACCAATGAAAGAGTCAATGTACTGACACCTTCCCCGACTACTTCGAAATAAAAGCTTTTCATTCCACCTGCACCTGGGGCTTCGCCCGAAAGCGTATAGTCTTCTTTTACATACTTCAGGCGCTGATCATCCATCGCCTTGATTTCCCACCGATACCCGGTGGTGCCATTCTCCTCCAAACGCACTTCGATGCGTTCTCCTTTTCCGGCCAGGATTTTCCGGCCATGAAGTGTTTTACCTACCGTAATCATTGATCTGGATTTTTTAAATTGAAAATCATCTGAAAAGCGCCCGGTATTACCGAAGCAGCTTTTCAGATGCGACAAAGATACAAATTACCACACGTAAATCTGGGTGGCTTGTCCACCGTCAAGATAATAATTCACGGGGGAGTTTTTCACTTTTGCGGCCGTAGCCAACACCGTCAGGGCTTCGTTAGCCGAGTCAATATTGCTGGCCAATTTTACCCAACCAATGCCCGTTATGCTCATCCACGAATTTCGCGTTTGATTGGTAGAGAACAATCCGTTGACTCTTTTGCTATTGTGCCAGACACCTGCCCCAAAACTGTCCTGATCTCCGCTGCTGCTGGCGAAAGGCGGATCTAAGGTGGGTGCAGCCTCGCTTTCTCCCGATGTTGAAGCCTCTGTGGTTTCAATAACCAAAGACGGGGCACTGGCTTCTGTGGCTCCTCCTGCTTCGGCTTCCGCTGCCGGAGGAATATTTACTGGTTTTTTCATAACATTTTTTAGAATTAGTGATTAAAATACATACACTTGCTGAATTACCCCGTTGACAAATACCAGGTTGACATTTGAATTGGTGGTTTTAGCCGAAGCCAATTGTGTGAGCATATTGATGAAGGCGGTGTCATTGGCAGTACCAATCTTTTTCCATCCATGCCCTCCGCTAAGGTATACCCAGGCATTTTTGCTTTCATTGATGGCCCATAAACCCTGCACTTTTACTGCGTTGACATTGTAGTCGTTCACAATACCCGTGATTCCGTACACTTGTCCTTCAATACCGCAATCCCCAAAAGCAATCTTAAAATAACCGGATTCACCAAAACCGGTTCCCCAGCTATTTTTACAGATCCAATATTTGCCTGCGGTGTTATAGCCTACAATACACACGCAGTGCCCACCCAGCAATGATCCGGTGGTATGCCGGTAAACCCCTGTTCTGTAATTGTAAAAGTCCTGGTACACCGAAAAACAGGCTTCTACGGGCCCTTTTGTAGCCACATACTCTTTGATGGCCTCGATACCGTTGATTTTGGAATAGCCGGTGATCTTGGTCAGGTGGCTGTCCCATCCGGTAAGTCTTCCCGAACAATTCTGGTCACCTGCGGTGTACGGATAGTAGGCTTCCTCCGTGACCCCATGTGACTTGAAGAAATTCAATGCTTTGTCGGGCCACCAACCGTTTCCGCAATTGCGGTTTTCTGATCTTGCATGGCAATAAAAGAGATGCGCTTCAGAAAGGTCAATCGCATAAGCGGCCCCCCGCAATATTTTGATATGACTTTCTACCGAAGCACTCGTTCCGAATGCCACGCAAGAACCACAGCCGCCCTGATTTTTTACGGGAGTTACAAAGTTTCCTCCGTTATTGCGCCAATCCAAGGCGGCCGGCGCTCCAAAACCCTCGGCAGACGATGCAGATGCCAGATACTGCGCCAGAGCTGCTGCGCATTCCTGCTCCTGCTCTTCCAGACTTGGTGCATCCGGCGGAGGAGAATATCCAAGCATTTTACGTTTTTCCGCATCGGATAACTCCGACACACTGGTCACACCGGCTTCCCAACCGGCATTTGAACTTGCAATTGCTTCCTGAATTGCTTTAAGTGCTAATTCATCTTTTGCCATAGCCATAATTGTTTTAAAAGTGAAAAAAGTAATTTATTTAGGTAATACGTTGGATTATCGGCCGCTAAAAGCACACTATCAACTAAGTATCAAATCCTTAAAAACGGATACCCTAGCGTGTTTCTTAAAGCGGCTTGCTTCCTGAAGCAAATTTTGCCAAAAACAAGGCTTCTGAATACGGAAATGTGAAAGCGGCGGCTCTGAGCAGGAAACCGGCAGACAAATGAAGAAACCCGGACTACTGAACCATGCTAAGGAAGTAGGCTTTCCGGCGTCTGGAGACCTCCAGCTCCTTGCCATTGGTAAGAATAACGGTGCCGCCCTCACCACGCAGGTACTCTTTGAGGTATTGCAGGTTAATGATGGCCGACTGATGAATGCGACAGAAGTTGTAGGAGGCGAGGAGCGTTTCAAAATCACCGATAGAACGGCTGGTGACGATACTGCCTGAGTCGGCCATGTGCAGGGTAGTGTAATTATTATCCGACTCCAGCCATACAATGTCCTGGATCTCGATAAAAAGCAGACCCCGTGTAGACGGGATTGTAATTTTGTGATAGAGCAAAGTGAACCGGTTAGCCGAAGCCGTAGAAGAGGCCGACAACTTGGCCAGCAGGCGGTTCATCGATTTGACCAGTTCGTGCCGGTCAACCGGTTTAAGCAAAAAATCAAAAGCACAGACTTTAAAAGCGTCTTTTGCATATTTCTGGTAAGCCGTGGTATAAATAATTTCCGTGCCGCCCAATTTTGCCTTCTCGGCAAAAGACAGTCCGTCTAAATGGGGCATTTCAATATCCAGGAAAATCAGATCTACGTCCAGTTTCGGAATTTCCCGGAGGGCCTCCTGCGATAAAATAAAGGTCTTTACTACCTTCACCTGCGGAGTGAACATCTCAATTTTAGCAGCAAGCGATTCTATGCTTGACGCTTCGTCATCTACAATAACCGCCTTCAGGGTATTCATCTTCTACTTTTGCCCGTTTATCTTGACTAAAGGTAACTTGATTTCCACTAAAGTACCCGGATTCAAATCCGTAATGGCTGTCGGAATTTTAAGCCCGTGCCGCTCCTGATAATTGGTAATGCGGTGTAAGGTTACACTCATCCCCAGAGACTTATGTCCTTCCCGCTTCCGTTTTTCGCCTGCCGCTTTCCTGCCTATTCCATTATCGCGTATCCGTACCTGCAAAACGGTTACATTACCGGCCTCAGCGATCTTCATCTCTACGCTAACCAGCCCCCTTCTATCACTTAAATTCCTTATACCATGCAAGATAGAATTTTCAACGAAAGGTTGCAACAGCAAGGGGGAAATTTGGTATTCCTCATCGTACAGCGCCTCATCTACCTCCATCACAAAATCAAAACTATGGGAAAAGCGCTCTTGCTCTAGCCCTACATAAAGGTTCAGCGCATCCAGGTCATTCTGCACATTGACGGTATCACGTTCAGAATTCTCCATTACACGCCGGATCAACTGAGAAAACTTCTGCAGGCAATCCGATGCTTCCACAAACTTCTTTCTCAAAATATAGGCATCAATGGTGCTCATACAATTGAATATGAAGTGCGGGTTCATCTGCGCCTTCAGGGCCTTCATCTCCAGCTCATACCTTACGCGTTGAAGCCGGAGCTTTTCCTGCAGGCGGATCAGATATATGTAGTACAAGATCAGACCCAATACCATAGAAATCAGAAAAAATGCCAGGGGGCCAAACCACCATTTATCCCAAACCGCAGTTTCCACACTGAACAGGATTTGGGTTCTGTGGTTATTGCTCAGGTTTACAAAATCAGCCGTATACTTTCCACCACTAAGATTATAAAGATGAACTGTGGGGTTATCATACATCCTGACGGTATCATAGAGCTTGTATTCTTCCCGGAGAATGCATATATAATCAGGTTCAGCCGGTTCGCTCAGGTCTTTTATGGTTATATTCAGGGAAGTCGGAAGATTGGGAAGGTGAATAGGTGCATGCATATTCCAGGTGGAGTCGTGCCGCTCACTCCCGATGTGGGAGTTGAAACGGGTAACGATCAACGGCCCGTCTTTGAATTTTTCAGGCACCTGCGCCCCTACGCTCGCAGGTGTTCCCCAAAAAAACAGCAGTACCAGGTATTTAGTCATGGCGGTACGTGTAAAATACATACGTGTACAAAAAAAACACCAGCATCAGCAGATAATAGAAAATGATTTTTTCATCCAACCATATCAAACTATAGGCCTGAGAATCAATAAATATACTCTCTGCAAATTTATCTATAGTACACAGTATCGCATGACAGGTGAGGCCAAGTAATAAATACAGAAGGGAGTAATTCCGTATATATTTTACCGAAATTTTATACAGAAAATAGCAGCTCCACGCGGCAATTCCCAGATAGAGAAGCATATCGGGGATATAGCTGTATTCTGTTTCAGAAATATAAAAGAAATTGGCCCACAAAAGGCCATAGCCCATCACCCACCAGGCATAAAGCCCCCTTTTTTCACTCCTCCTTTCTGAAATTACATATAAAAACAAACCGACAAGTGTATGTACGGCAAAGAGGTAATAGTGATCTAAAAAACGCGTAGACAAATTCCGGTTAAAGTAGTAATCCTGGAAACGGTGATAGACAAACTCACATCCTATAAAAAGCGCAAAGTACCGGTAGGCCCCGGGAAGTTTCTTCCACTTATTTAAAGCAAAAAGTACCGGTACAATGCAAAAAAACTCGACCGCCGTAGCCAAGCCGAAATAAAATTGATACCCCGTCATTACCTAAGACGGTGTCTGACAGATTTGCGGGATAGGGCAGGGTTTATTCGTGACGTACTCGTCGTTTATCTTGAAATCAAAATAAAATGCGAGGGGGTCCTGTACAGTGCTGCCGGGCTTTATCGCTATGGAGACCAAAACTCCTTCCACATGACCGTATTTGTCGACCAACAATTCATTCCAGATCTTCTGCCGGCCAAAAATTCCGCCCTCGTTTTCCAGGGGTTCTTTTCTTCTGATCTTCTTAGGATCACAAGGCGGAGTAATATCCACAAAACTATCGGGCACTTTCACCTTCGCCGGGTCGCGTTTCTCGTACACCATGCTGTCGATCCGGTCTTTTAATCGTTTGGCATTGTCGGAGGCCAGGGGATTGACAAAAACCAGACAATCCTCTCTTTGGGCATGCATGTAATTATGCAAACCTATGCTGGTGTCGGCAAAGGCAATAAAATCGGTTTCTACCACGCCTTTATCTTTCGCACCCACTTTTCTGACCAGGGTGCGTACCCTGAAAAATGCCTTCCCGCCTATTTCCCTGGCATACGTCATGCCAAATCTTCTGTCGCAAGGATTATGACCTTCATCGCGGTCAAAAGCCAGGCAAAATACAAATCCGGCCACTTCCCACTCGGGCCCGTATTTCTTTTCCAGCCAGGAAAATAATCTGCCCCTGCTGTCCAATGTTTCGCCTTTGGCCAGCATTTCCCAGCTGTCTCTGGAAATAAAGAAAAAGGGTTGACCTGGAATCAACCCATTCATTGTTACAATGTGTTTCCGAACCTCTTCTTTCTCCGCATCGAGGTTTAAGCGCTTTAAGTAGCCGTCGTTCTGATCAAAATCAAGGGAGTCATAGTTTGTAGTATTCATCGCTTTTGAAGGTTTATTTAAAACCAAAGTAATGAAAAACTGGAGTAAAAACCATGAATTATTTATTCAGCGGTATACCTATTTTTCAGAGAGTTAGTAAAAAAGGCCACTCACCTCAGCAGCGCCCCCACCGTCTCTTTCAGATCCAGCCCCCCGAAGGTACCGGATGACATCAGCAGCAAATTCCGATTTTTCCAATCCAGAGAGCGCAGATAGTCGGAAAGCGCTGCGGTATCGGAGAAAACCAGGAGGTCTTCCCGGGCAAAAAAGGCCTTCACCTCTTCGGGACTGATGGGCGGCATTCTTTTCATTTCCAGGGTATGGGGCGAATAAAATACAATGGCCGTATCGGCATCGTCCAGCTTATGTGCGTAGTGGGGCAGGAATTCTTTGTTGAGGCTCGAAAAGGTATGAAGCTCGTACGCGGCCACCAGCAGGCGGTCGGTATACAATTCTTTTACCGCGTTGGTGGTAGCCCCTACTTTTGAGGGGGCATGTGCAAAATCTCTGAAAATATGGGTATTTTCATTTTTTCCGAGGGTTTCCAGTCGCTTGGCCGCTCCTTTAAAACTCCGGATAGCTTCAAAAAAACCGCTTTCCGAAATACCCAGCTTTTCACAAATGATCCTGGCCCCGTTCAGGTTTTTCAGGTTATGCTCGCCGAAGACTTCCAGCTGTTGTTCCCCTTCAGAGGTATGGGCGAAGACTTTCCCTTCTCTTACTTCGTACGGATAAGCCGTATACGGAATTTCCTCCACTCCTTCCCGCGGCATGCGGCCAATCCGGGCAGCTTCGGCGTCAGTAGCGTCGTACAGCAGCACACCGGGCCGTTCCATACCGTCGGCCAGTTTCAGAAAGGTGTCGGTATATTGTTCAAACGTAGGAAAGACGTTGAAGTGGTCCCACGCTACCCCGCTAATCAGGGCGATATCCGGATGATAAAACAGGAATTTGGAACGCATATCGAGCGGACTGGCCAGGTATTCGTCTCCTTCAATGACAATCACAGGTGCGTCATGGCTCAGTTTCACCATGAGATCAAAGCCTTCAATCTGTGCACCGACCAGGTAGTCGAAATTTTGACCGTGATACTTCAACACGTGCAGAATCATGCTGGTGATGGAGGTTTTCCCGTGACTTCCTGCAATCACTACCCTTGTTTTATCCCGGCTCTGTTCAAACACGTATTCGGGAAAAGAATACACCCTCACACCCCGTTCCTGTGCCTTGAGTAATTCCGGATTATCTTTTCGGGCGTGCATCCCCAGGATCACGGCGTCCAGGTCGGGGGTAATCCGGGTTTCATCCCACCCGGTTTGCGCCGGTAAAATGCCTGCGGATGCCAGGCGAGACCGGGCCGGTTCATAGATTTCGTCATCGGAACCAGACACCTCAAAACCTTTGCTTTTCAGGGCCAGGGCGAGGTTATGCATGACCGCACCGCCAATGGCGATAAAGTGTACGCGGGGGGAAGAAGTATTCATCGATTAATTTTAGCGAATTTGAGAACAAGACAGGGCATTTTTTTCGTTATGGAAGAACCCTGCATTTCCTTGCAAAGTTGTGAAAAATATATCAATTTTGCACGACTTAATTCAACAGACATTCGAATTCCCTACCCGGGAGTTCGGGGTGGATGCGCAAAACAATCTACAGTTTAATAACGTCCCGCTTATGGACGTGATCAAACGCTACGGCACGCCCCTCCGGATAAGTTACTTACCCAAAATAGGGGAACATATCGAGCATTCCCGGCTACTTTTCAAGAACGCGATGAAAAAGTACAATTACAAGGGAAGCTATACCTATTGTTACTGTACCAAATCTTCGCATTTCAAATTCATCCTGGATACGGCCCTGAAGCATAATATTCATCTTGAAACTTCCTCGGCCTTTGATATCCCCCTGATTGAAACCCTGTACGAAGAGGGCAAAGTGGCAAAAGATACGTACATTATCTGCAACGGCCACAAAATGCCCCAGTACCTGAAAAATATCACCCGTCTCCTTAACCGGGGATTTGTGAACTGTACACCCATTCTCGATAACCTCGACGAGATTGATCATTACCTGGCAAACGTGACGGCCGACAACGTGAACATCGGTATTCGTATCGCCACGGATGAAGAGCCTACTTTTTCATTCTATACTTCGCGCTTGGGTATCCGTTATAAGGATGTAGACGACCTGTACTTGAAAAAGATTAAGCCAGACGAGCGGTTCAAGCTCAAAATGCTTCATTTTTTTATTAATTCAGGCATCAAAGACACCGCCTACTACTGGTCTGAACTTACCCGTTTCATGTTTAAATACTGTGAGATGAAGCGAATCTGCCCGGAACTGGACACCATCGATATCGGGGGAGGAATGCCCATTCAAACCTCGGTGGTGTACAATTTCGATTACCAGGCCATGGTAGACGAAATCATTGAGAACATACAGTGGATCTGCCACAAAAACAATGTACCCGTACCCAATATCCTCACCGAATTCGGCAGCTATACCGTAGGAGAAAGCGGCGCTATCCTCTACAAGATCATTGATCAGAAGCAGCAAAACGACAGAGAGCTGTGGTACATGATTGACGGATCATTCATTACCCAGCTGCCCGATGCCTGGGGAATCGGCCAGAAATACATCATGCTGCCCATCAACAACTGGGATGCGCCTTATACAAAAGTAAACCTGGGCGGGTTGACCTGCGATTCCGCGGATTATTACAATACCGAGTCGCATTCCGAAGACCTTTACATGCCCATCATTGACGATAACGACCCCACGGATGAGCAATACATCGGTTTCTTCCATACAGGGGCTTACCAGGAGTCGCTGGGTGGTTACGGCGGAATTCAGCATTGCCTGATTCCCGCGCCTAAACACGTGCTGATTGACCGGGATGAAAACGGCAATATCACCACCGAGCTCTTCGCGGAAGAGCAGACCGAAGAATCTATGCTCCAGATTCTGGGCTACCGGGCCAAACGGAATTCGGCTGAACCCCTGGAAACAGAAGAAAAAATGCATTTTCACCCGGAAACAAAAGATAATTGATTTGTGCACGTTATGGTATTAGCTGTTAGAGGTTAGAAATTAGATGT
>JBEBRS010000049.1:0-16001 GCA_040394705.1 Leadbetterella byssophila | reverse complement strand
TCTCACCCTCACCACACCCCAAACTTCCACCAATTAATCACCTTTCGGAAAATGCTCGGCCGGTTGTTCCGGCGGATAAAGCGGGTGATCGCGTCGTGCGGACGGATTTCCGGGTTGAAGTCCACCTTGCCCTCTCCGTAACCCAGGTTTTGGCTCAGGGTAGCTGCCACCGGGTTTGAGCCGGAGCCGTCGTCTCCCGTGGTGCGGATCTTCGAACGTACCGGAATCAGGCAGTAGCCTCCGTGTTTCACGTGGTGGTAGGTCCACCGCACCGCCCAGGAATTGATCACGCCCCTTTGCTGCTTAATAATCATAGGAAGAATATCCTCGCCGGCATCCTTCAGGCGGTCTTTTCTTGCCGGGCTGCCCAGAAATTCCCCGAAGTCGCTCACCTGCCAGTCTACCTTTTCCCACCGGTCTTTCCAGGTGCCCCAACCCAGGGAGGAGGCCCGGAAAACCAGGGCCGTGTCTTCCCGGTACCACTTCACCGCACCCACGCCGAAGCTGTATCCTGAAACCGAAAAAACCATGGGGTTCGTGCGAAATCTGACCAGGGCTTCGTTCGTATAGTCCAGGAAATCCGGGGTACATAGCAGATCGTCTTCCATCACAATCACCTTCCCGTAGCGATTCAGCGTTTCCGTCACGCCCTCAATCACCGAACGGGCCAGGCCTTTGTTTTGAGGCGCTGCCACCACCCGTACCGAACGGAAACCCTCTACCGTGGCCAGGTAAGTGCGCACCGATGCCACCGCCGTCTGATCCTCCTCCTTCCGGGGACCGTCCGAATAAAAAATCAGTTCCGACTGCGCCGCCAGCCGGTCTGCCGCCAGCGCCTCTACCGTTCTCTTCAGATGATCCGGTCGGTTATAACAGAAAACCACCACCGGCGCAAGTTGAGAATCCATATAGATATTAGTTAGGTATTTAATAGATATTATTATACTTATAATAGATATTATAGGGTGTTTATCTTTGCAAGAAAACATTGCACCCTAATCCACCAAAAGAATGATGTATAAAAATATCTATTGATAGATAATATTATCTTTTGAAAAGGATAATTATTACCCTTTCCCTTGCTCTTTTCAATGTACTATTCAAATCCGGGGAAATGCCGGTCAGCCAAACCCCTCCTCCGAAAATCACCACAATCACCAGGCCTTTTACCCCCATTTCCAGGGCATTCGCCAGCAGTCCACCGCCCTCGTGCCAGTCCACCCATACCGCACAGATATACGCCAGAAGCGCCAGCAGCACCATCAGCACCGTGTTTCGGCCAAAAGGCTGCATGCCTAGTTTTCTCCAGATAAATACGTACTTCGCCAGGTTATACAGCACCGTAGACACCAGAATAGCAAATGCCGCACCGTTATACCCCCATAGTGGAATAAAGATAATATTAGCTATTGTAAGTAGGGCAAACCGGAAAATAAACAGGAAAAACTCTACCCGGTAATGCGCTGAATTCTTTAACAGCTCCGAGTTCAGTCCCGTCGCCATATCAAACACATTCGCCAGTCCGATCAGCAAAACCACGTATTTTCCCGCCCGGTACTTGTCCGGGTTCGGGATCACCTCAAAAATAGAATCAATATTGCACCAAACCCCCAGAAAAAGAAACAGGCCGATAATGCCCAGGTTCAGGGCCGATTTCGTATAAATCGTTTGCACCTCTCCCGTATCGCCCCGGGCCCAGGCACGGGCCAGGATGGGATCACTGATCGACGCGATGGTATTTCGGGGAATAGAAATCACGATAGCAATATTCAGCGCAATCGTAAAAATCGCCGTTTGCGTCAGTCCGTCTGTAAACATAGGAAGAATCAGCTTCTCCAGGTGAGGCAAGGCCGTAGCCGCGGCGCCTCCAGCCATCGTCCACAGTCCGTAACGAACAATCTCCGGGAAAATCGGCGACCTCACCACCGACCAGTCCCATACCAGAAAAAGTCGTTTCAATTTTTTAATATACCCCAGCAGCAACAGCAGCGCCAGGATATACACCAGGGCCAGGCCCAGCACCAACCCGGAAAAATCAAACCAGTTCAGGTAATACCCGATCACCAGGAAAGAGTTCGACAACTTCAGATAAATCTCGCGGATCACCGTAGGAATCACTATTTTCAGGTGGGAGCGGCAGTAGGCTTCCAGTACCGACTGGTACAATACCGAAAAAGTCAGGAGGGGCAATACCCAGGAATAGGTAATCAGGGCGGGAGACTCGCTGTACAGCGTTTCGAACAACCCGCGGAAGCCGTAAAACGCCAGCAGGAACAGGAGGAAGCCGGCCAGGGGCGTAAACAGCAGAAAAGTAAGAATACCGTGGTGTTTTTTTGCCGCGTCTTCGAAACGGTTAAAAAACCGCACGGCCACATGCGGAACCCCCAGATTAATAAAGCCCGCACCCACTACCGGAAAGCTGATCAGGATAGCGTAGAGACCGTACTCTTCGGTAGTAAGCAGCTTGTTGTACAGGAACAGTACATTGACTGTGCCTATCAGCACCCCCACGTAATTCACTACGGAGGTTTTGAGGCTTTCCCGGATGATTATTCCCATCGGTAATCAGGGTTTTACAGCAATTCGCCCCGTATAATCAATACGGTTGAGTAAAATTCTTTTGTCGGAAAAATATTCGTCTACAGCCTTTTTACACCCCTCCCAATGGCCGTAATCGTCAATGATTAAAACGCCGTCTTTCTCCAACTGCGGGTACAGGTGAATCAGTTCATGCCGGGTGCTTTCATACCAGTCGGTGTCCAGGCGAAGCAGCGATATCCTGGCAGGCATCTTATTCGGTAGGGTTTCTTCTACTTTTCCCTTAACAAACATAATGTTTTCTTTTGGATATCCCGTAGAAACCAGGTTGCGGGTCACGTCTTCTATTCCCGCCAGGCACCATACGGAGGTTTCCTTCCGGTCTTGATTCTCCTCCAGCAATCGGTCGGCCTTCCTTCCAAGGAAATCCCGGTCGGCCTCCGTGGGTTCAGACATGCCTTCGAAGGTGTCGTAAAGATAGATCTTGCGCTTCTGCTCATTCAGCAGGTTCAGGGTTAAGGCAATCATCATAGAACTCCCGCCCCGCCAGACACCGCATTCCACGAAATCACCTGCAATCTGGTTTCTGACTACGTACCTGACGGCCATGTAGAGGCTGTACATTCGTTCTATACTGGTCATCGTATACGGTTTGCATTTCCTGTAAATGGCCAGAAATTCCGCATCGTCTGTAAAGTCTTCGTCCTTGGCAATCGCCTGGATCCGGTATCCAAAAGGTTTCAAAAATTTAGATATCATGGGAAATCGAGTCAAATATTTGGTAAAAAGTATTTTGTTGCCGTTTCGCATTGTAATGGCGAAGTATGTGTTGGCGCCCGGCCTCGCCCATTTGCTGCGCCAGTTCCGGGTCACGGGCCAGCCTCACCATTTGCCGGGCCATGCCTTGCCAGTCGCCTTCCTCCACCAGGAACCCCGTTTTTCCGTGTACCACCGCTTCTTTTATGCCGGCGTGTACAGTACTGACCACAGGCAGCGCCCTGCTGGAAGCCTCCAGTATGGTGTTGGGAGTTCCTTCCTTGTCCCCGTCTCTGGCCGTCAGGGAGTGCTGCACAAACGCCCGTGCTTCTCCGAGGGCGGCGGCCACTTCGGTGTGGGTTTTGCTGCCGGTAAACTCCACCCGGTCGGCGACACCCAGTTCAAGGGCCAGCGCCCGGGCCGGAGCCAGCAGGCTCCCGTCGCCGATTAACACCAAGCGGGCCTCGGGCACTTCTTCCACTACCTTCTGAAAAGCACGAATCAGGAGAGAAGGTTCCTTTTTGGGCGTGAATCGCCCCGCAAAAATAAAGACCGGACCTGCCTGGGCCGGATTCGCGGCATGGAACACCTCCGTATCTACTGCATACGGGTTGTACACTACTTTATCTTCCGGCGCACCCAGTTTCAGGAGGGCTTCCCGCATGTCGCCGGATACCACTATAAGGGCGGAAGCATACGCGAACATTTCGGTATAGGCGGCCCGGAACTTCTCCAGCGTGGGGGAGTGATACGCGTCAAAACCGTGGAAATGCACCACCAGCGGAATACCGGCCGCCCGGCAGGCATCGTGAACGCTCACGCCCATGGGGCCATAGTTGGCCAGCACCAGATCGATTCGGTTTTTAAGCAGGTATTTTTTGAATTGTCTGCCGTAGAAAGCATGATATAAGCGGGGGAGCAGGTTGCGAAAAGTGCCCCGAAAAAAAAGGAACTGAAAAGGGAAGGACAAAAAAGACCGGCCCGTTTCGCCGTCTACGCTGGGATACCAACCCTCATGCAATACCTTCACCGGTTTCAGTAACCCGATTTGCCGGGCAATGAAAGTTTCCGAATACACATTGTGGTTGGGTTGGAGAATACACAGGCGCATATCACAAAGGTTTTTCCGCTACGAGAATGTAGGTGCAGGCATCGGAGTCGCGGCTCGCCCGGGAACTCAGGCGGTCAAGCAGCCAGATCTGGGGCTGAAAAAAAAGAGCGAAAAAAGGCCGGGTAAAACGGGGGAACTTAAACAAAAGGCCGTCTTGTACCAGCTGCATGCCCATGGCCGCCCGGCCCAGAATTCCCGAAAAATACTTCAGCTCAAAGCCCGCGTCCGAAATAATTTTTTGCAGGCCCGAAGACGTCCACCGCCAGTAGTCGGTAGGGTCGGGGTGGTACATCCAGTAGCCGTGCGTACTCAGCACGATTTTTCCCCCCTTTTTAAGAATACGGAAAGACTCTTCCAGGTAATGGGCGGGGTTCACCACGTGTTCCAGCACCTGGGTAGAAAGTACCACATTAACGCATTCGTCGGGCAGGTCAATGACGCCCTCCGGCGAAACGTGAATGTCTGCCTCCGGATTTTCAGCAAGATCTACCCCCATATATTGCCGGATGTGGGGCCGGATCAGGGGTTCGTAAGGTTTGTTCCCGCAGCCGTAGTCGGCCAGTATATACTCCTTCGAATTGCAGTAATGTTTGAATACGAACTCTATCTTTTTCCGGAGTTGGATCAGGTAATGATACCGCACCCCCATTCTGCCCAGAAGCCGGGGGTATAGTCGCTCTACGCCTGCTTCCCTTTCATTCATAAACCTTAGCGCTTTTTCGCAAAAGTACCACTTTAAGAATTAAGGATACGAAATTTCTATATTCTTTTCTTCCTGAAAACCCGGGGAAAACTCGTAAAAACCACGATTATTTGTGGAACTGTGGCGGTATTCTCCTAATTTTGTACAGTTTTTAACACGTAAAAAATAAACGATGGCACAGTCATTAGCCGACCGAATTAATCATCTCGAAGAATCTTCTACTCTCCTGATGTCTAAAAAATCAAGAGAGCTGGCCGCCCAGGGGCACAAAGTGATCAATTTATCTATTGGAGAACCGGATTTCAAGACGCCAAAACACATCTGTGACGCGGCCAAAGACGCTATTGACAAGGGGTTTCACTCCTACACACCGGTAGCGGGTATTCCGGAACTCCGGAAAGCCATCGCGGAAAAATTTAAGCGCGACAACGGCATCGCATGGGGGCCGGAGAACGTGATCGTTTCTACCGGAGCCAAGCACTCCCTCGCCAATGTGATCCAGGTGCTGGTGAACCCCGGCGACGAGGTGGTGATCCTGGCGCCGTACTGGGTGAGCTATTCCGAAATGGTGAAACTCGCCGACGGGAAATCTGTGGTGGTGGAAGGCGCATTTGAAAACGATTTTAAAGCCACTCCCGAGCAGGTGGAAGCCGCCATTACCGAGAAGACCAAAATTCTGATGTTTGCTTCCCCCAATAACCCTACCGGCTCGGTCTACAGCGAAGCCGAACTGAGGGCCATTGCCCAAGTGGTGGAAAAACATCCGAATGTTTACGTGCTGGCCGATGAAATTTACGAATACATTAATTTCCGGGAGGAAGGCCACTTCAGCATTGGCTCTGTTCCGGAAATCAAAGACCGGGTGATCACGGTAAACGGAATGGCCAAAGGCTTTGCCATGACCGGATGGAGAATCGGGTATATCGGTGCAGCTAAATGGATTGTAGACGGGGTAGATAAACTCCAGGGACAGGTGACTTCCGGTACAAACCATATCGCGCAGCGGGCCTCTGTAGTAGCCTGGGACGATATGAGCGCGGCGGAAACCATGCGCGAAGCCTATCTGCGGAGACGCGATATCGTAGTGGGCCTCCTGAAAGAAATCCCCGGCTTCAAGGTGAATGTACCGGAAGGTGCGTTTTATGCCTTCCCGGATATCAGCTATTATTTCGGAAAATCAGACGGCACCACCGAAATAAAAAATTCAGACGACCTGGCCCTGTGGCTCCTGGAGAAAGTATACGTGGCTACCGTGGCCGGTTCCGGCTTCGGAGCGCCCAATTGCATCCGGATTTCTACTGCCGCTTCGGAAGAGTCGCTTCGTGAGGCCATAGGCAGAATTAAAGAGGCGGTAGCTTTACTGAAGTAAGTGGAGGAAATGTACACATACCACCGCCCCGTGATGCTGGCGGAATGCCTGGAAGGACTGAATATCCGTCCCGACGGGGTGTATGTGGATGTCACGTTCGGTGGTGGCGGGCACTCCAGGGAAATCCTGAAGTACCTCACCACCGGCCATCTCTATGCCTTTGACCAGGACGAAGACGCCAGGGAGCAATCCCTGCGTATGGCTTCTCCGAACTTTACCTTTATAAAAGCAAATTTCCGGAACATCCGCAAATACCTGAAAATCTATGGCGTAAGCAAGGTTGACGGTATCCTGGCCGACCTGGGGATTTCTTCTCACCAGATCGATACCGCCGGCCGGGGCTTTTCCACCCGTTTTGAAGGCGACCTGGACATGCGCATGAATCAGGCGTCGGAGCTGACCGCGCAGGAGGTGGTCAATGCCTGGTCGGAAGAAGCCCTGCATAAGATTTTCGGGATGTACGGAGAGCTGAAAAATGCCCGTTCGGTAGCCCGGAATATTGCCAATTCGCGTACTTCCCATCCTTTGGTGACGATTTCCGATCTTAAAAAGGTACTCCAGCCCCTGGCGCCGCGGGGCAAGGAAAATAAGTTTTTTGCCCAGGTGTTTCAGGCCCTGAGAATAGAGGTCAACGAAGAAATGCGGGTGCTGGAAGAGTTCCTGCTCCAGGTACCCGACCTGCTGAATCCCGGCGGACGACTGGTGGTGATGTCTTACCACTCCCTGGAAGACCGCCCGGTCAAAAACTTTATCCGGAGCGGTAAATTTTTCGGGGAGGTGGAAAAGGATATTTTCGGGAACGAGCTGAAGCCCCTCAGGGCCGTTACCCGCAAAGCGGTAGAGGCCGGGGCGGAGGAAGTAGAGCGTAACCCGAGAGCCAGAAGCGCCCGCCTGCGAATAGCAGAGAAGCCGGCGTAAAAAATCCGGAAATTTCCCGACTTTAAATTTTTAGTCCGTATACGGGTGAGGATTGAGATTTTTATTTCTAAATTTGGGTAGTGCTTACCTAAAATCTCAATACTCATGAATCAGTTTCGTCGCCGGAAACCGGTCAAGGCCGTTCCGGAAAAAAGGAGAAACCGCTGGTTGAATTCTGCCGCGGACTGGATTACCCTCAAATTAGGACTGGAACAACGTCTTACCCCGGCAGCGCTTTCCCGTATTTTGTGGATAGGTGCTCTCGCCGTAGTGTATATTTACTTTCAGCATAATTTTGACCGCCTGATCCGGGAAACCGAGAAGGCCGAGAAAGTCCTGGAGGAAAAGCGGGCCGTGTATATCTCACACAAGGCCAATTACCTCTTTGCCAGCAAGCAGTCGGAAATTGAAAAAAAGCTGAAAGGCTTCACCAATGCGCAGTCTCCCGTTAAAATTTCGACACAAACCCCTCAGTAATCATGGCCGGAAGCAGTAAAATTAAAGATACCTTTATCCAGAGGTCGTGGTGGGTCTGGGGCGCGCTTTTCTTCCTTTCCCTCCTTATCGCATTTAAGATCCTGAGATTCCAAACTGTTCAGAAGGAAGAACTGCTTAGCCTGGTGCGCGATACCCAGATGAAAGAACGGGTGATTGAGGCCCGCCGTGGCAACATTTATGCCGCTGACGGCTCGTCTATCCTGGCTACTTCTACGCCCCAGTACCGGATGGTGCTGGACCCCAGCGTGGCCCGACCCGCCATTTTTGAGGCCCATGTCAGTGAACTGGCCGAAAAATTGGCCCGCTATTTTAAAGACAAAAGCGCGGCCCAATACAAGGAGAGTATCCTGGCCGCCCGCAAGGCGAAAAGGAGCTTTATGGTATTGAATAATCAAAAACTCAACTACAGACAGAAAGCGGAACTGGAGACTTTCCCCTTCTTTGACAAAGGACCCGTACGGGCGGGAGGCTTTTTTGAAGAAACCGAAATCCGTTTTCACCCCTACCGAAGTCTGGCAGAGAGGACGATCGGGAACCTGGACAGAAAGAATGTGCGGACCGGTGCTACGGGCATCGAGGCGGAATTTGACAGTTACCTCAGGGGAGTAGACGGGAAAGGCTTTTACGAAAGGCTGCCCGGCGGTTATATGAAACCGGTAGACCTGGAGTCTGATATTGCCGCTACGCCGGGCCTGGACGTGATCACGACCCTCGATGTGAACTTCCAGGATATCGCGGAGAGCGCCCTGAGGGAAAGGGTGAATGAAACCCAGGCGCGCTACGGCTGCGTGGTACTGATGGAAATCGAAACGGGAGCCGTCAAGGCCATCGCCAACCTCACCCGGCATACCGATGCGGCAGGACAAGTATATTTCAGTGATGATATCAACTACGCAGTAACGGGTGGAACCGACCCCGGCTCTACTTTTAAGCTGGCTTCTATGCTGGCCATGCTGGAGAAATCGGGTTTGAAACCTACGGATCATGCCGTGACATGCAACGGGGCGATCCGCCACAACAACGTGTCTTTTACCTGCTCGCACGGGCATGGAGACCTGACCGTGCAAGAGGTGTTTGAAAAGTCGTGCAATATCGGGATTTACGCTTTGATGAAGAAAACGTTTGGTTTCGGTCGCTCGGATGATTTTTATACTTACCTGCAAAAGTTCCGCCTGGATAAGCCCACTGGTTTTCAACTGAAAGGCGAACCGGCACCTTTGATTAAGAACGCGGCGAGTAAAACGTTCAGCAGCACTACCATTCCCTGGATGTCGATTGGCTACGAGTCGCGCATTACCCCTATGCAGATGCTGGCTTTTTATAACGCAGTAGCCAACAACGGCTACTGGGTACAGCCTCAGCTGGTGAAAGAAGTACGCTCCGGCAGTACTACCGTACATCCCTTCCCCGCTTTGAGGATATCCACCCCCATTGCTTCAAAAGCCTCCATAGCGGCAGTAAAGCAGATGATGGAGGGCGTAGTAAGGAACGGTACAGCCCGGAACATCCATTATGGAGAATGTACCGCCGCCGGGAAAACCGGTACGGCCCAGAAAAGAGTAAACGGCAGCTATGAGCGGGGCCAGTATTATACGTCCTTTATCGGGTATTTTCCCGCAGATCAGCCCCGATACAGTTGCCTGGTGGTCATTGACGAACCCATAGGGAAGAACGTATACGGAGGAGATGTATGTGCGCCGGTGTTTAAGACCATAGCAGATAAGATCTACGCCTACGATATGGGCATGCATAAAACCCGGATAGTGAAGGCGGAGGCTGGGAAAGCGGCGGGTACGCTGGCGGCGGGAAAGGCCACCGACCAGGCGGTGATTGCCCGAAAGCTGAACTTTACGAACCGGCCGGTAGGCGAGGGCTGGCTCATGCCCGCTACAGTGGGGAAAGATTCGGTAGTTTGGGTGGCCCGCGCGGTAGAAGGAGACCTGAATAACCTCATTGGCCTTACCCTCCGCGATGCCCTTCCGCTGCTGGAAAACGATAAATATAAGGTACATCACAGCGGTTTCGGACGTATAGCCGAAATCACGCGCGAAGACCGCCACGTTTATCTCGTACTTAGGTAGAACTAAAAATTATACCAATGAAGAATCTGTTTCATGCACACGGCTTATTCAGGGAAGAGAGCCTCAAAAACCGCCGTTTTAAACACAAGGATATTATCCCCCTCATCGGCGCCTGCGGATGGAAGAGTGAGAGCGTAGGACATTCTTTTGAGGGGCGGGATATTCGGAAAATTACGGTGGGAAGCGGGAAAAGAAAAATTTTGCTGTGGTCGCAGATGCACGGCGACGAGGCCACCGCCACCATGGCGATCTTTGATATCCTGAACTTTCTGCGGTCTTCCGATACACCGGAGTTCAACGCAACGAGACAGACCATTCTCAGCAGCCTGGAATTACACTTTGTACCCATGCTAAACCCCGACGGGGCCGAAAGGTTTCAACGCAGAACAGCCCAGGAAATTGACATGAACCGCGACGCCCTGGCGCTGCAATGCCCGGAAAGCCGTATCCTGAAATCGCTGGTGATGAATCTGCGCCCCGAGTTCGCATTTAATCTGCACGATCAGGCGGTGTACTATGCCGTAGGTGACACTCCGGTGCAGTCTACGATTGCTTTTCTGGCCACCGCCAGCGACGCTGACCGGGGGTGGAGCCCGGTGCGCACCCGTGCCATGCAGGTGATCTGTAAAATGAATGAGCAATTGCAGGAGATTATACCCGGCAGGGTAGCCCGGTTTTCCGACGAATTCGAACCCCGCGCGTTTGGCGACAATATACAGCAATGGGGCAGTAGCCTCATCCTGGTGGAGTCTGGGGCCTATCCGGAAGATCCGGAGAAACAATACATCCGGGCATTGAACTTTTATAGTATCCTGGAAGCCCTGCTTGCCATCGCGCAAGAATCGTACACCGGCTATGTCCTGGAAACATACGAGGCAATCCCTGTGAATAACCGGAGTTTCCTCGATCTGAAAATTACCAATTTGCGGGTGCCTTGTCCGGGCGGACACTATACGGTGGATCTGGGGATTCTTCGTACAGAAAAAAATACACGCCGGGCGAAGAATTTTACACATACCAGCGTTATAGAAGAAATAGGAGACCTCTCTGTTTTTCACGGAATAGAAGTATTCGATGCGCAGGGAGGGGAATGGAAGCCTCTGGAGGACTTCCCCGCTTTAAAAGAAAAATATAAACGTAGCCCCCGGAAACTGCTGTCAGGTGAGACCGCTACTTTTGTGATTGACCACGGCAGAACACAGACCCTTGTACTGAATGGTAAAATTGTTTAAAACATTTCTCTTCCTCTTTCTTTTAAGCACGGTGGGCTACGCCCAGGAGCGGTCCGTTTACGGGCGGGTGGTAGACAGCACACGGCACGAGGGCATTAACGGGCTGATCATCCAGAATGTGACGTCCGGGCAAATGGTAAACACCAATAAGACGGGCGACTTCTTTATCCGGGCTCTTCCCGGCGACTCCATTGTGGTCATGGATATCGGCTATGAACGGGTGGGAACCATCTACGACGGTAAAAACCGGTACCCGGTGATTGGTACCAAACAGCAACCGGTGATGCTGAAAGAAGTGGTCATTACCGATAAACGCCGGAAGGAATTGCAGGAGGAGATCGACGCATTTCTGCTGAACCCCCAAAGCGGTGGGGCTATCCGCGAAGAAATCATGGGCAATCTGCTTTCTCCGGCCGCCAGCCAGCAGCCGGGCATCGGTATCTCCATCGATGGCCTCTATGAACTGTGGAGTCGGGAGGGAAAGCTGAATCGCAAGGTGGCAGACCTGAAATACAATGATGTCAAAGGGTTTTACGTAAACCTCAAATACAACCGGCAGCTGGTGGCCCAGGTGACCAAACTGGAAGACCATGAAATAGACGATTTCATGAATTTTTGTCGCCCCAATGAAGATTTTATTCTCCGCGCCAACGATTACGATCTCACCAACAAAATTCTGCAGTGCCTGAAAGACTACCGTACATCAAGAGTGTTCCGGAAGGTGAAGTGAGTTCCCCGTTCTGTTCAATACCTGATACTTAACTTAAGGTGACCGCCAAAACCGTCGCTGATGATTCGCATTAGTGTGGAAAGCCTGATGTCGCTGGCATTATTCTCAATCCTGGAGATATAAGTTTTGGTTGTTCCACATCTTTGGGCAAGCTGTTCTTGCGTAAGCCCCTGCTCCTTACGAAGCTCCTGTAGCATCACCCCCAGTCTGAACGCTTCAAACCCATGTTCATACTCCGTCCTTTCAGCTGTTCCCCGCTTTCCATACTGTTGATCCAGATGATCAGTAAAAGAGACCAGATTATTGTTCCTTTTCATCGAAATATTGTTTTTTTAACTTCTCCGCCAATGCAAGTTCTTTTCGTGGAGTTTTTTGACTTTTCTTGTGAAATCCGTTTACTAAAACCACCAGTTGCCCTTTGTCAAAGAAGCAGAAAGCACGGAATATATTACTTCCCACCTCTACGCGTATTTCATAAATACCACTTGATCCTGTAAGGTACTTGAGATATTTTTCAGGCACCCGGTCTGTAGTAGCAATCAATTGTAACGTCCAGTTGAATTTCTTTTTGACTTCCGGTTTTAGGGTTTCAAAGAAATCCAGGTAATAGTTCCTGTAATAGAATATTTGCCGTATAAACTTCACCTGTGGTGTGCTATTTAGTGTGGAGTTAGCTAAACAGGTAACAAAGAAGAAAATAAATAAGTTTCATAACCGCTTTCCGGCGGATAGAAAGCCCTCAATTAGAAACAGAGGGGATTCCTGAATCCGCCTGCTACGAGGTTAAGATACTTTAAATGCGCATCCGTTCTCGGTTTCTTAAAATGGAGAACTCGTCCGGAGTATATCCTTCCGCCGCTCATAAATCAGCAGGTCGGTGACCCGGTCGTACGACATGATGCCGTATTCTTGTCCGTTGGCTTTCAGAAAAAGATGGTAAAACGGAGAAATTACATGTTTCTGTACAGGATTACGGTAGGCTGCCCATCGGGCATTGTCTGCTTCGGCATCGCGGTATACGGCGGAATCCAGGCGGCTGTACAGGTGCCGCGCAGAAGTACTGTCTACATTCCAGAGCCGTCTTAAAGACCTCCAGACTACGTTATAATGCGCGGAGTATTGAAAGAGCGGGTCGGGGTAGTCTCTTCCTGCCCGCCAGGCGATATAATTGGCTTCATCTTCGGAGGCAAAGCCCATCTGGTGTGCCATTTCATGCAGGGTGACGGCCGGTATATCGATATTGGAATTGATGCGGTTTACATGGGCCTCCCCGCTCCAGAACGTATAAATACCGCTGGTACCCATATAGGCCAGTAGTCTGCTGCCGGTAGCCAGCTTGACAGACGGTGTGCGGTAGTTCAGGAAAGGCAGGCCGGTATGGGAATAGGCTTTGGGGGCTTGTTCTATGAGGCGGGAAGGGCTTATTGTGTAAATAGCATTGTCCGTGAGTTGGGTGCGGGCGTGATTGGTATGTTCTACAAGGTTTTCGCACAGGGTGCGGAGTTCTTCTACGGTAACCGGAGCGGTATCGTATTGCAGGAGGGTACTTACCGGCTGACGGTAGTAGAGCAACCCCCAGGTGACCGAATAAAAGAGAAAAACGGGCGAACTCCACGCCAAGAGAGAGAGAACCGTACCTGTCAGAGAGCGCTTTTTCCGGATGATCTGCCGGACACTTCTGATCAGCAGCGCCAGCAACAACCCGGCCAGGATATAAATCCCTATAAGTCCGGCGGAAAACGGGAGCCAGGCGGTGATGAATCTCAACAGACGGGAAAGCGGATAAAAAACATGAGGAACAAAGGTGGTCTCTATCCACTGCGTTTGGGTAGAGAGAAACCGGAACAGCAAAAGCTGAAGGAGGAGGGTGATGAGTCCGAGAGTTCGGAGGGAAAGATATTTCATGCAGACAAAAAATGAAGCGGTTCCCGGGAGGAAAGCCCCCGGGAACCGCATTTGTCAGGAATCACTAAATGCGTTCATGAACGCTTACCGGATCGGAATACCTTCGCAACCTCTTCCTCCACCGGGATAGAAACCGCAGATCAGTACGCCTTCTTCTCCGTTCTTAAAGGCGGTATTGATGATATCCGAGATCTCTTTTGACGATTTGACCTGCTGGTTTCTCACCGAAGTGATGATAAAGCCTTCTTCAAAATTGGTGTTTTCAGACAGCAGACCTCCCTGGCGTATGCCTTTGATACGCACGCCGTTCCGGATGTTATATTCCTTGAGGTCATTCGCGCTCAGATTTTCCAGTTCCATGCCCATTTTACCAAAGGCGGTAGCGGCTTCAGGATCTTTCTTGATCAGGTCTTCCCCGCCGGCATCGTTACGGAGTGTGACGGTAATGTTTTTTACAGAGCCGTTCCGGTCGATGGTCAGGTTGACTTTCTCTCCTGGACGCTTGCGGCCGATCAGCTCCCTAAATTTGGCTTCCGAACGAATCTCTACCCCGTCGGCTTTGGTAATCACATCGCCTTTCTTCACCCCCGCCGCATTTGCTGCGCCGTTTTCAGGAACGGCGTTTACATAGATGCCCTGCTCCTTGGAAACCTTAAATTCCTTGGCGTTCTTGCTGTTCAGCTCCACGGGTTCAATGCCTACATAACCCCGCTGTACGTCACCGTACTTGATAATGTCTGCGGATACTTTCTTCACTATTCCTGACGGCACCGCGAAGGCATAACCCGCGTAAGCGCCGTTAGGTGAAGCAATGGCCGTGTTGATACCGATCAGGTGGCCGCTCAGGTTGACCAATGCGCCTCCACTGTTTCCAGGGTTTACGGCGGCGTCTGTCTGGATAAATGACTCAATAGGGTTAATGGCCGGTTGGTTTTGTGACTCCCTGCTGAAAGGATTCTGGCGCTGGTTTCTGCCCAGTATATTGATGTTCCGCCCGATAGCCGAAATAATACCCGCCGTTACCGTAGACTCCAGGTTGAAGGGGTTTCCTACGGCCAGTACCCACTCGCCGATCTTTACCTCGTCCGAATTCCCAAACGTAATAGACGGAAGATTTTTTTCCTCAATTTTGATTACCGCGATATCGGTAGAAGGGTCACTGCCAATCACTTTGGCGGTATACGACTTCTTATTAAAGGTAATCACCTCCAGGGAAGTAGTTCCTTCTATCACATGGTTATTGGTGACGATATACCCGTCGTCTGAAATAATTACCCCCGATCCGGACGACTCCTGCCTTTGCTGGCGGGGTGTGCCGAACACATCTTCGTCAAAGCCGAAAAACTGCTCGAAGATGGAGTTAGACCGGCGGCTATTGTACTGGCGGGTGGTAATCGCTTTAATGTGTACCACCGAAGGTGCGGAGGCTTCCGCCGCATAAGTAAAGTCACCCGGCTTTCCCGCGGGCAAGTTGGTAAAAGAGACCATACTGTCGCCGCTTTTCCCGTCGGCACTCTTAAAAATGACCTCGCTACCGCTCATTTTAACTACAGCACGTACGCCGAGTAGAGTCACCAGGGTAGTGACTACGGCCAATACTACTGTTTTCAGGTTATTGCTTAATTTCATAATTGTAAATACGTTATATTTTTACAGGCTGTGATTTCATCTCCCCCATGAAGGGGAGAGCACATGTTCTATTGTAACGCAAATCTATCACAGAAAATTTACAAGGGTCACAGGTTCTTAACAAAATTTAAGAAATCAGTTGATGGAGATCAGGCGGGGTTCTTTTGCCTTGGCTTCCTCTTTCTTGGGAAGATCAAGAGACAAGACCCCATTTTCATATACCGCGGAGATCAGGTCCGTATCTACGGTTCTGGGCAGTCGGAAAGACCTGCGGAAGGAACGGTAACTGAACTCCTTGCGAAGATAATTTTCCTCGTTTTCGGATTCTGCCACGGAAGACACCTCCAAAACGCGGTCGCGAACCTCAATTTTAAAATTGTCTTTGCTGAAGCCGGGAATCGCCAGGTCGATAGTGTAGGCGGTATCGGTTTCTTTAATGTTGGCTGAAGGACTCAGCGCAGAACCGTAAGCGTTGTTGAAAAACTCGTTGAACAATGAATCGTAATTTCTTACCAGCGTTTTCATAAAAAT